>JAMOTW010000138.1 GCA_027062125.1 Thermococcus sp. | reverse complement strand
CATAACGGTCGGTCAGTTCGTTCGGGCGAAGCTTCTCGTCATGAACGCCGTTCCGGTCACCGCCGGCGTTGGCCTCGTCCTGGCGGTTTCGTACCTCAACGTTAGAACCCTCGCCCTGCTTCCCGCCGCGGTTATCCTTCCGCTCCTGACGTCCTCAGTGGCGCTGGCCTTCTTCTACCACGGCGAAAGCGAGCTATCCGTGCCGGAGACGAACTTCGGCCACGTCCTGGTGCTCATGATAATCAACGGGGTTACCCTTGGAGCAATCGCCGGCCTCTGGTACTTCCTTGGCTATCCCTACGCGCTGGCTCTGGCTACCTTTGGCTTCGTAGCGGTTCAAGCCCTCATCAACAGGTGATGTGGAATATCGCGAGGACTTTCCTTTTTCCGTGGAGTTCGTTGAAGAGTTCCACAGCATCTCCTGTCGGCTTTTCGATGATCTCTTTGTTCGCCACCAGCTCCCTGCTCTCCGGAAGGAGGGAAAGCCTTCCCCAGGCGCCGGTGCCGACAAGCAGAACGTCGAAGTCCTCCGTTAGGTACTCCCTAAGCTCATCCGGGTCGAGCTTGTGGCTCGTGCCGTGCTTGTCCTTGCTAAGCCACTTCTTTCTTTTTTCAATCCTCCCGCTCGGATAAACAACGACGTCTTGGTCGTAAGTTTTGCCGTCGATGATTATTCTTCCAAAGGAGGATACTCGGCCTTCATATCCTCACCTCAGCGTCAGTGCGTCGCGGAGTATCCTCTCGTGGTCGAACGCCAGCGGCAGCTTGAGGGCTTCCTCAACCGGAACGACGTGGACCTCCTTGGCGTCGTCTCCTGCTTTAAGCTCGCCGGTTCCCAAGGCTAAAAAAGCAGTCGTCACCGTGTGCCCCCGTGGGTCCCTGTTGGGATCCGAGTAGACGCCAACCAGTCTCAGAAGCCTGACGTCAAGGCCCGTCTCCTCCTTCGCTTCCCTTATCGCCGCCTCCTCGACGGTTTCGCCGTACTCGACGAAGCCCCCAGGTAGGGCGTAGTGGGCTTTGAACGGTTCGTGCTTTCGCTTTATGAGAACGACGCCTCCGTTGTAAAGGATTACAACGTCGGCGGTGAGGCCTATGCACCGGTGGAGCTCGGCCCTTATCTCCGGATGCTTTTCCTCAAGAAAACCCCTTATTTCCTCCCGGAGGGGGGTTACATCGTATCCTTTGGGGGTCTTGAGCAGAAGGACGTACCTGTCCATGCTACCACCTCAGTTCCCGCTTATCATCACGCGTCAGCATGCTGACGTTTCATCATCGGCGGGAGAAGTTGGGGTTTCCCCTTATATTCCTATAGGAACTGTACGGGCTTGACCGCCACCCTCATGGCGAGCCCGTTCACCTCGTCCATCGATAAGGTAAAGTTCCTGTGCCTGAGGAACAGCGCCGTGAAAGCGGCGGCACGCTTGAGGGCCTGTATGAATGGACACTGGGTGTAGAAGTAAGAGAACGCCGCGAGGAATACATCACCGGCGCCGGTCGATTCCTCCACGGGAACTTTCGCCGGGCGGTAGGTGTACTCCCTTCCCCGCAGGTAGGCCCTTCCGTCCTCGCTTCCGTTGGAAACAAGGAGCACCTCGACGGCCTCTGGCCTTAGTCCACTCACGAGGCTTATCTCGGAAACGTCCGCGTGGAGAACCTTCAGCCCCTCGAAAATGGTGCCGTTGATACCCCTGAGCCTGAGCTTCCCTATCTCAGGGCTCCTTATGAATCCCTGGACGTCGGCGGCAACGAAGGGGCTTCTCCTTTTGGCCTCATCGACGGTTTCGGGTGGTATTTCACCGGCAACGGGGTTGAGGATTATCACATCGTAGTTTCCTTCGGGGAGCTCCGATATCTCCTCGGCAACTGACAGGAGACTCAGTTCGCGGGTGTTGGCGTCGAGGTAACGCAGCCGGTAAGACGTGCTTCTCTCGGAGGGGACGATGTGAAGTTTAATCCCCCTCTCCCTCAGCCCTGCCAGCCAGTTCTCCGGAAAGTCCCTCCCGACGCTGGTCAGAACCTCAACATCGCAGAAGTTGGCCAGGGTTGCGGCAGAATAGTACGCCCCGCCCCCTACTCTGGATTCGATTCCCGAACCCCTTATGATGACGTCCCTCACGAGGTGACCGACAACGAGGCATCTCATTTTGACCTTCCCAATCTTTAATACTTATAGGCAAGCACATAAAAACCTTTTGGAAATTTTCCGAAAGATTTATAAAGGTGAAAACGAAAAGCTTAAAAGGATATCCCGTTTTGGGGTGGGGCTATGAGGCGCCTGGGTAAAGTTTCTCACTACGCAAAGCAGGGGTTCTTGATTCTCAGAACCGACTGGGTTCCCTCACTCAACGAGCCCGTCGTTGACAAGGGGCTCACCGTGGTCGGGGTAGTGAAGGATGTCTTCGGGCCGGTGAAGAGGCCCTACGTGGCGGTGAAGCCGCGCGTCAGGAATCCCGAAAACTACGTCGGTGCGCTGCTCTACGTCGATTCTTCAAGGAAGAAGTCCGGGAAAGGTGGAAGAAAGCCCGTGAAGGGCAGAAACTCTGGAAAGCGCTCCAAGGGCGGAAAGGCGAGACGCCCTGCCCCCAGAAAGAGGGGGTGAGAGCTTTTGGCTGATAAGAATGTATGTCCGGTTTGCGGCTCTGACAAGCTGTTTTACGATCCGAGGAGGGGCGAAATCGTCTGTTCTGTCTGCGGTTACGTCGTTCAGCAGAATGTCATTGATGAGGGTCCCGAGTGGCGCGCCTTCGATCCCGATCAGAGGGCCAAGCGTGCCAGAACCGGCGCGCCCATGACATTGATGATCCACGATAAGGGCCTCTCCACCGATATCGACTGGCGTGACAAGGACATCCACGGCAACCAGATAACCGGCATGTACCGGACGAAGATGCGCAGGCTGAGGATGTGGCAGCGCAGGATGCGCATAAACGACGCGGCCGAGCGTAACCTGGCCTTCGCCCTGAGCGAGCTGGACAGAATGGCCGCCCAGATGCGCCTCCCGAGGCGCGTCAAGGAGGTCGCTGCCTCGCTCTACAGGAAGGCCGTCATGAAGAAGCTCATCCGCGGGCGCTCAATTGAGGGGATGGTCTCCGCGGCGCTCTACGCGGCGTGCAGGATGGAGGGCATCCCTAGGACTCTCGATGAGATAGCGGCCGTTTCAAAGGTCACCAAAAAGGAGATAGGAAGGAGCTACCGCTTCCTTGCCCGCGGTCTCAATCTGAACCTCCGCCCGACCAGTCCTATAGAGTACGTCGACCGCTTTGGAGATGCCCTTGGCGTCAGTGCCAGGACCAAAAAGAGGGCCAAGGAAATCCTCAAGGAGGCAATAAATAAGGGCATCACGAGCGGCAAGGGGCCGACCGGACTCGCCGCGGCGGCGCTCTACGTGGCATCTCTCCTTGAGGGCGAGAAGAAGACACAGAGGGAAGTTGCGGAGGTAGCGCACGTAACCGAGGTCACCGTCAGGAACCGCTACAAGGAACTCGTCGAGAAGCTAGGTATAAACGTCCCGATATGAGGGATGGTCTTGCTGATAGCGGTAACGAGCGACACCCATCACGGCGACAAGACCGGTAACCTTCCTTCCCTTCTTTTGAAGGAACTTGAGAAGAGAAATCCTGATCTCATTCTCCACGCGGGCGACGTCACCTCCGCGGAGTTGATTGAGAGGCTCGAGGGGTTTGCCCCGACTATGGCGGTGAGGGGCAACGCCGACCACCTAAAACTGCCGGAGGAGGAAGTCGTTGAAGCTGGGGACGTTAGAATAGGCCTCCTCCACGGTCACCAGTTCTTCTCGCTCAACGCCCAGTTCCTGACGCTCAAGGCTCTCGACATGGGCGTCGACGTTCTCGTTTTTGGCCACACCCACCGCTTCTACCACGATACCCACTCGGTCCACGGAAAAAGGGTAGTCCTCCTCAACCCTGGCTCTCCGACGTTCCCCAGGATGGACTCGGCGGGTTTTGCGCTCCTGAAAATCGAGGGAGAAAGCGTCCGGGTCGAGAGGGTTATCTTCTGGTGATGAACATCAGAACAGCAGGGAAAAGCTAAGGAAGGAAAAGAAAGGGCATCAGCTCTTGATAGCGAGCTTGATGTCCTCGGCCTTGACGGTCTTCCTGCCGGCGTGGTGGGCGAGGTCAACCGCCTTCTTGGCGATCTCCATGGCCTTCTCCTCGAGGTGCTCGGCCAGGAGCTTGGCGGCGTCCTCGCTGACGCGGGCGGCGCCGGCCTTCCTAATCAGCCTGTCAACTGGGGCAATCGGCAACTCAGCCATTTTCCCAACCTCCTAAACGTTGTTTTGCAGGTATCTGCGTTTTATTTTAGGAAGGAAGGTCTATATAAACTTTTCGGAAACCGGGCCCTCTGAGGGCGATAATTGGCCGTTTTTGGGTAGGCAGTCGAGAAATCTGGTATCCTTGGGCTTTCGACTTGCAGTACCTCCAATGCTAACCCGAGGGCGAAGTTCTGAAAATGTCTGTTGGTACTCCAAATCGAATTTGGGTGCTGTTTAGTCCCTCAATTTCTTAAAGGAGGGCGGGAGTTTGGGGCTCTGTGGGATGGAAAACGTCCTCAATGTCGATTAAGAGACCCCAATGCCCCAATATTGCACCATAGGCTTTTTATAGGGATTGATGCTATCCTCCAGTTACTCAGGAGGTGAAAGCATGGTAGAGAAGTTTGACAGGATATACGACTACTATGTGGACAAGGGCTACGAGCCCAACAAGAAGAGGGACATAATAGCCGTCTTCCGCGTGACGCCGGCGGATGGATATACTATTGAGGCGGCCGCCGGTGCAGTCGCCGCCGAGAGCTCGACCGGAACCTGGACGACGCTCTACAGCTGGTACGAGGAGGAGCGCTGGGCCGACCTCTCGGCCAAGGCCTACGACTTCCACGACATGGGCGACGGCAGCTGGATAGTCAAGATAGCCTACCCGTTCCATGCCTTTGAGGAGGCCAACCTTCCGGGACTGCTTGCAAGCATAGCCGGAAACGTCTTCGGCATGAAGCGCGTCAAGGGGCTTCGCCTTGAGGACCTCTACTTCCCGGAGAAGCTCATAAGGGAGTTCAACGGTCCCGCCTTCGGTATCGAGGGCGTCAGGAAGATGCTCGACATAAAGGACAGGCCGCTCTACGGTGTCGTTCCGAAGCCCAAGGTCGGCTACTCCCCTGAGGAGTTTGAGAAGCTCTCCTACGAGCTCCTCTCGAACGGTGCCGACTACATAAAGGACGACGAGAACCTCACGAGCCCCTGGTACAACCGCTTCGAGGAGAGGGCCGAGATAATAGCCAGGATTATCGACAGGGTCGAGAACGAGACCGGCGAGAAGAAGACCTGGTTCGCCAACATAACCGCCCCGCTCCTGGAGATGGAACGCAGGCTTGAGGTCCTCGCTGATCTCGGGCTGAAGCACGCGATGGTCGACGTCGTCATAACCGGCTGGGGAGCTCTCGAGTACATAACCGAACTTGCCGCCGACTATGGTCTCGCCGTCCACGGCCACAGGGCGATGCACGCCGCCTTTACAAGGAACCCCCATCACGGTATCTCCATGTTTGTCCTTGCCAAGCTCTACAGGCTCGTCGGTATTGACCAGCTCCACGTAGGAACGGCCGGGGCAGGAAAGCTCGAGGGCGGCAAGTGGGACGTCATTCAGAACGCCAGGATACTCAGGGAGGAGCACTACAAGCCGGAGGAGAACGACGTCTTCCACATGGAACAGAAGTTCTACGGCATAAGGCCGGCGTTCCCGACGAGCTCAGGAGGACTTCACCCAGGAAACATCCAGCCCGTCGTGGAAGCCCTTGGAACCGACATAGTCTTCCAGCTCGGCGGTGGAACCCTCGGCCATCCAGACGGGCCCGGAGCTGGGGCCAGGGCGGTCAGGCAGGCCATTGATGCCATCATGCAGGGAATACCGCTTGACGAGTATGCGAAGAGCCACAAGGAACTCGCCAGGGCGCTCGAGAAGTGGGGTCACGTCACCCCGATCTGAGGCTCTGACGGTTTTTCTCTTCCCTTTTCGTCTTCCGTTCAGCTTTCCGGCCGGTGGAGATTTAACCCCCTTCGACGTTTCTATCCTGGTGGTATCATGGTTCACCCTGGAGGCTTTCTTGAGGTTATAACCGGCCCGATGTTCGCGGGTAAAACGACGGAGCTGATAAAGCGCATAGAGAGGCAGATGTTCGCCAAGAGGAAGGCGGCGCTCTTCAAGCCATCGATAGACAACCGCTACTCTGAGGACGAGGTTGTGGCCCACAACGGCCTTAAATACGGGGCCTTTGTCATCCCAACTAGTGAGGAGGGCGTTGAGAGGATAGTGGAGATAACCAGAAGAGAGGGCTACGAGGTAATAGGAATCGACGAGGTCCAGTTCTTTCCTGTGAGTATCGTTGCAGCCCTAAACCGGCTCGCGGACGAGGGCGTTTACGTCATAGCCAGCGGCCTCAACCTCGACTTCAAGGGCGACCCCTTTCCGGTCACGAAGGAGCTGCTCGTGAGGGCGGACAACATCGTCTACCTCACAGCGGTCTGCACCGTCTGCGGGAGAC
Source organism: Thermococcus sp. (assembly GCA_027062125.1). Taxonomy (GTDB): domain Archaea; phylum Methanobacteriota_B; class Thermococci; order Thermococcales; family Thermococcaceae; genus Thermococcus. Next base: position 12,467 of record JAMOTW010000138.1, on the reverse strand, counting down.
CGGCCACCCGGAGCCAGAGGCTGATAGATGGAAAGCCCGCCCCGAGGGATTCTCCCGTCATCCTCGTCGGCGGGAGGGAGAGCTACGAGGCGAGGTGCAGGGAGCACCACCTCGTCCCCTGAGCGTTTCCCCTTTTCACCGAAAAACTTAAAGTAATCTTTTCTTACATTAGGTTAGGGAAAGAGGGGGTGAGGCTATGGAGTCAAATAAGAACCTTGGAAGACTGCTCGACATCCTCGGGAACGAGACACGGAGGAGGATACTTATACTGCTCACCAAGAGGCCGTACTTCGTGAGCGAGCTGAGCCAGGAGCTCGGCGTCGGCCAGAAGGCCGTCCTGGAGCACCTCCGGATACTCGAGAGCGCGGGCCTGATAGAGGGGAGAACTGAAAAGATACCGCGCGGCAGGCCGAGGAAGTACTACACGATAAAGCGCGGCTTCCGCCTGGAGGTTCTGCTCACGCCCTACGCCTTCGGCACCGAGATGTACGAGCCGAAAGCTCCGAGGCCAACGAAGGAGTACGATCAGGCGAGGAACCTCATAAAGTCGACCGAGCCGGCGGAGGCCAAGATAGACGAGCTCCTGACGTTCCTGGCAGAGATACAGGACAGAATAAACGAGATAATCCAGACGAAGCGCGAGCTCGAGGAGGTCCGTCTCCTGACGGAGACCTACATCGAGAACCTCCTGAGGAGGATAGCGCAGGAGAACGAGCGCGAGTTCGAGAAGCTCCTCAAGGAGTTCGGACCCAGACTCCCCAGGAAAATACTCGAAGATTTGGAGGACTTTTAGGAAGTCGCTGAAGAATAAAGCCTGAGAAAAGGGCTCAGAGCATCTTGCCCTCTTCCTTCATCCTGACGAGCCTGGTTATGTAGCCCGCTATCCTGTTCCTGATGGTCTTGCTCTGGACGGTGGTCAGCTCCTCAACCTTCTTCTTGTTGTGCTCGAAGTCCCTGGTGAACTCGTTCGGGTAGCGGTCAAACAGCTCGCGGGCAACCCTCTTGATGAACGTCTGCTTGATGTTTCCCATCATCAATCCCCCCGTTAGCTTGATTCTGACAACCATACCCCAGTCTCGAAAGCAGTTTTAAAGCTTTTCCCTCGCTCAGGCTTATAAACCCTCGCTCGAAGTCGGAACCATGCTGAGGGAAGTCATCCACTGCAGGGGCCACGAGAACGTAAGAGCAACGCACAGATCAACGCTAGAGTTCACGAAGGAGGAATACCTCACGCCCCGCGGCGACTGCATACTCTGCATCGAGGCGGATAAGGGGATAAACGACCTTAGCGATGAGTTTAGAGCCGCCCTAAGGGCCGGGAAGAGGCTCTTGATCCGAATCAGGGTGGGCGACCTAACCGACGAGGTTCTGGCGGAGGGGAGCCCGGAGCTGATCCTCGAGCACGAGTACTCGATGGTCATCAGGAAGAGCACCTACGTGGACGCTAGAACCCTCGCGATAAGGGCCAACAAAGCCGCCAGGGACATAGACCGGCGCATCGTGGAGCTTCTGAAGAACCCGGAGACCACAGCCGAGGTTGAGCTGGTGGTGCTCGACTGATTTTTAAGCTTTGCAAACTATCTTTTCACATGACACCTAAGGAAACTGCACTCGCCCTGATGGACGCGGCGCTGAAAGCCGCCGACCCCTACCTCGCGGTGAAAAGGAACCTTGGTATTGAGGGTAGCAACATCGTCGTGTCGGGTAAGAAGTTCCCGGTTGGTGGGAAAATCTATCTCCTGGCCTTCGGCAAGGCAGCGTGCTCCATGGCGAGAGCAGTCGTTGATACCCTCGGGGAGCGTATTGAGGAGGGAGTTATCATCACGAAGTACGGCTACGCCGAAGACTGTCCCAAGTTGAGAAGGCTGAAGGTCATCGAGGCTGGACATCCCGTTCCAGACGAGAACTCCCTCCTGGGCGGAAGGCTCGGCCTCGAACTGGTCGGGAAGGTTGGGGAGAACGACATCCTCCTCGTTCTTATCTCCGGGGGTGGGAGTGCACTCTTCCTCCTACCCGAGAGGGGGATAACCCTGGAGGACAAAATCAGGACGAACGAGCTCCTCCTGAAAAGTGGGGCAAAGATATACGAGATAAACACGGTGAGAAAGCATATCTCGGCAGTCAAGGGTGGCAAGCTGGCGAAGCGCGTGAGGGGAAGGGTGATAAGCCTGATCCTCTCGGACGTCGTCGGCGACCCGCTTGAGGCGATAGCATCGGGCCCGACCGTGAAGGACCCGACCACCTTCCAAGACGCCTACCGGATTTTAAAGCTCTACGGCGTCTGGGAGAAGCTGCCGGAGAGCGTTAAGAGACACATCGAGCTGGGACTGGAGGGAAAGGCGGAGGAAACCCTCAAGGAAGACCTCCCAAACGTCCACAACTTCATAATTGGAAGCAACACCCTCGCCTGCGAATCTGCCCTGGCGAAGGCGAAGGAGCTCGGCTACAACGCACTGCTTCTCACCACGACCCTCGAAGGCGAGGCCAGGGAGATAGCCCTGGCGGTAGGCTCAATAATCCAGGAGATAGCAAAATACGACCGCCCGGTTCCAAAGCCTGCCGTCCTAATAGCCGGCGGCGAGTGGACCGTGACCATTGAGGGAAAGGCCGGCCTCGGCGGGCCGAACCAGGAGTTTGCCCTGAGTATTGCCAGAAAGATATATGGGCTGAACGCGGTGGTTTTGGCGGTCGATACGGATGGGACGGACGGGCCAACCGATGCTGCCGGCGGGATAGTCGACGGGAAAACGCTTGGACTTCTCAGGGAAGCCGGGGTGGACGTCGAGGAAGTCCTCAGAAGGCACGACGCCTATAACGCGCTGGAAAAGGTCGGCGCACTCCTCAGGACTGGACCAACTGGAACCAACGTGAACTCGCTGGTGGTGGCGGTCATACAAGGTCCCGCCACTCCCTCTGGAAAATCATGAGTGCGAGGATTATCATTGGGGTGCTCACCAAGAACAATGCCGCTAAGACCCTGATGTCTCCGGCACTCCTGTACATATCCTGAAAGGTCTTTATGAGAGGAACGAGATAAATCATCCCGGCGAGCAGAGAGGCCGCTTTATACGTCCTCCCGTTCCTTTTGAATATTGCGATTTCCTTCCCGTGTCTGGTGGCGATTTTGGCATTTCCGGGCATTAATCCAAGGATTAATATCAGGAGCATTAGGACAAGGAGGTACGGATTTAACCACAGTAGAACTCCCCCGAGGGCAGTGAGAGCCAGGAGCGATGTAATATTCAGCCCGATGGTTCTCTGCAGGTTCACCCTCCTGTTCAGCGGATCCACGAGGTGCAGCCTTACCCTTCTGGCAACGGATTTCCTGCTCCCTTCGAGTGATAGAACCCTACGTCTTGGCACTGGGATCTTCAGGGGAACCGTCGAGGCTATTAGGAAGCTCTTTTCTGGAAAGTCGATCAGATAGAAGTAGGTTTCGTAGCGTTCTTTGATGTATCTCGGAGCGTAGTCCCAGATTTCCTCATTCGAGCCTTGGACGTAGTGTATAAATCTCAGTTCAAGCACGGTTTTCTCTACCGTTTTAACATCGATATCATCGAGGGGGACGAGCCTCTCAAATCTTACTTGCATGAGTGCCGTTGGTATTATGCCTTTTTATAGTTATCGGGGGAAAAAGCGATAAATACGAGCGCGTGGAATCAGTAGGGGTGAAATCATGAACCGCATTCCACGAAGGGAGCTCGTGAGAAAGGGCTGGCACGTCCTTCCGGGAATCCTTGGTGCTCCTATAATCATCTTCACTCCAAAGTGGGTTACCTTAGTGGTCGTCTGGTTCTTCGCCTTTCTCTACACGCTCCAGCACCTCAAGCTTCTCCGCGGCTGGAAGTTCACGGTACCCATAGCCGACCTGAGCTACAGAACGATGGCGAGGGAAGACGAGAGGGACAACTTCTTGGGGAGCTTTTTACTGTGGGTCACAATGGCGATTATATGCACCATCTTCCCCAAAATCGCCGCTCTCTCAGCCCTCTGGGTGTCAACATTTGGGGACTGTTTTAACGCCATAGCCGGCCAGCTCCTCGGTGGCCCAAGAATCCCATGGAACCGAAGAAAAACCTTCATCGGGAGTGCAACCATGTTCGCCGTTTCACTGCTGGTTCTCTGGGCCAGTCATCGGGTTCTTGAGCTCGACCCGTCTCCTGCTATCCTAATGGGGGTTGCGATGGTTGCAACTCTCCTCGAAAGTCTTCCGATCCCTTCGGCCTACGATGAGTTCACTGTGCCCTTCTCAACGGCACTTCTCATCTGGCTGGCCTACGGAGGTGCTCTGCTCTCTCCTGCATGGTGAGTCAGGGCTTCACGAACTCCCAGCCTTCCCTGTGGGTCTCTATACCCTCCGTCTTCACGCGTGGGGCCCTTATCTCCTTCTTCAGCCCCCACAGGAACCCTTCAAAGGCCTCATCATCGGTCAGAACCTCGTAGCTTTCCGGGTACTCATCGCGGAGGAGTTCCTGGAATTCCCTTCCAGAGGCTCGGAGGTTGAGCAGTTCGAAGAAGTAGTAGTCCGCGAAGTCCCTCGTCTCCTCGACTATGGCGGAAACGTCCGTTATCTCTGGGATTATCGGGCTGACGAAGACGTACGTTTTCAAGCCCGCCTCGTGGAGTTCCTTAAGGGCGTTAACCCTCGCCTCGTGAACCGGTGTTAGAGGTTCAAACAGCCTCTTTTCTCTCCCCCTAAAGCCATTTATCGTGAGGCCGACCTCTATCGTTCGGAACTCCTTGAAAAGGTCGATGTCACGGGTTACCAGAGGGGACTTGGTGAGCACCGAAAGTTCGTTCCTCTTGTCCATGTACCTCAAAACCCTTCTCGTGAGCTTTAACTCGGCCTCTATCGGCTGATACGGGTCGCTCACCGTTGACATGACGACGCTCCCAGAAACGTGCTTTCTCGCTAAGTCGGGTGCGTTGATTTTGACCTCGACCCAGCTTCCCCATCTCCCGTAGTCCTTCCACCTCGTCAGAAACTTGGCGTAGCAGTACTCGCATGCGAAGGCACAGCCGACGTACTGGTTGACCGCCCACTCCACGCCCGGAATCTTCGATTTGGTGTAGATGCTCTTGGCGCGCCTCTCTACAACCCGAACCTTCATAAGGACTTTTTATCCATTCTCCTTAAAAGGTGAGCGGCATGAGGTTGAGGGTTCGCCGTCGGCCGGTTAAGTATGCAAGGCTCGAGGTAAGGCCGGACGGAACGGTTGTTATTACCGCCCCGGATGGCTTCGATGTCGATAACCTGATCGAGAAGCACCGCGGCTGGCTCGAGGGCAAGCTGGCCGAGATAGGTGAGCTCAGGGAGATTGCGGAGTCCGGTTTTCCCATCAACGGTGAGTTCTACCAGGTCATCCACGGGAGAAAGCCCAAGGTTCACGAGCGGTTCAAGACCGTCGTCCTCTCCCCCAACCCCAACGATGTTGTTGACTGCCTGAAGAAGATCCTCCGAAGGGAGCTCCTGCCCCTCGTGGATTCCTACGCCCGCAGGATGGGTGTCGAGCCCGGAAAAGTCTACATCAGGCACCAGAAGAGCCGGTGGGGAAGCTGTTCCCCCAAGGGAAACCTGAACTTCAACGTTCGCCTCATAGCCCTCCCCCGGGAGCTTAGGGAGTACGTTGTAATCCATGAGCTCGCCCATCTGAAGCACATGAACCATTCGAAGGCCTTCTGGGAGCTCGTCGGGGAGTTCTACCCGGACTACAAAAACGCCAGAAAGGAGCTTAAGAAGTGGTGGACGATAGTGGAGCTGAACCCCTACTGGAAGTGGCTGGCTCGGGGCGAGGTTTAGAAATGGGGCCTATAAAAGCTCGGAACCTCCTCAGGCTCCTCGCGCTGATGGCCGATGAGATTATCGTTGGCGTCTTCATTTTTCTAATACTCCCAGGGATAGGTGTGGAGATTCCCATCTGGGCGGGTCTGCTCGTGATAGCCGTTCTCTTGGCCAAGGACTTTCTAATAGCGCCCTTTGTTCTCGGCGGTGGGGTGGACAAGAGGCCAGAGGCCGGCCCCGAGGGGCTGGTAGGGAGAACCGCCCTCGTTGTCGAAGACCTTTCTCCAGAAGGAGTCGTTAAGCTCGATGGCGAGCTCTGGAAGGCGGAGTGTTTAAACGGAACCGCCAAAAGGGGCGAGAAAGTGAGGGTAACAGCCGTCATGGGCACTAAGGTGCTTGTGGAACGCCGAGGGTAGCAAGAACCGCCGCGAGCTCTTCGGGCTTGTTGGTCGTGAATGAGACCGTCCATCCCTTCTTCTGTCGTATCGTGATGCAGGCCCTTCCGGGCAGGGTGAAGTGAATCGTCCCGTAGCAAGATGTCCAGCCTTCCCGAACCTCAAAGCTCGCAATGTTTTCGATGGGAACAGTCTTCCTGACTATGAGTCCGATGATGCCCCTTATCCTCAGCTCTCGCTCGTCTATCTCGATTTTAATCGCCATTACGTCCAGGAGCAGGACCGTAACTCCAATCGTGGTCGCGAGCATTATCTCAACGCCTTCACCCGCCTGATACGTCGCGTAGAGGCCCGCGAACATCGCGATAATCGGAACCAGCATGATGATCTGGAAGGCCCGGCTCGTCAGCCTCTCCTCGTAGAGTGCCATGTCTTCACCGAAGGAACTTCCCCACTATCCCTTTAAAGTTTGGCCTCAAAACTTTCCCGGTGGTACGATGGTAAGGACGATGCCGGTTGACAGGCTGAGCGACGATGACCTTAAGGAAATCCTGACGAAGTACAGAAAGATCGCCCTCGTGGGCGCTTCACCGAAGCCAGAGAGGGATTCCAACGATGTGATGCGCTACCTCCTCGAACACGGCTACGAGGTTTACCCCGTGAACCCCCTCTACGATGAAGTCCTTGGAAGGAAGTGCTATCCAAGCGTCCTCGACATCCCGGACGAGGTTGAGATAGTCGACCTTTTCGTTCGTCCGGAGTTCACGATGGACTACGTCGAGCAGGCGATAGAGGAGGGGGCAAAGGTCGTCTGGTTTCAGTTTAACACGTACAACAGGGATGCGTTCAAAAAGGCCAAAGAGGCCGGCCTAACCGCGGTTGCCCACCGCTGCATAAAGCAGGAGCACGCGAGGCTGATTGGCTAATCAATGCCGAGAAGTTTGAGAATTTCTTTCGTTGTTAAAACTTGGACTTCATTTATTCCTTTTAGCGAGGAGAATATTTTCTCTCAAGGTACTCGCCCCGTCCGGCCTTTGCCTTCCTTCCGAGTTCTATCACCTCCTCCTCTGTCAACTCTGAGTTCTTGAGGAGTTCGTTTACCCGCTCAAGGCTCTCCAAACGGTGTACTATGGCCTTTGCTATCAGCTTTGCAAGTTTTTCATCCACTGTAGGGGGCACTTTCACAACTATGTTTCCCATTCAACCACCGGTAGAACTATTCACTTTTTCCTTATAACGATTTTTAGCCCCTATACCTCAGCACGTGGATGTCCCTCACGAGCCTGTGCCTCTCCTCGTAGTCGGTGTACCTTCCAACGACCTCGAAGCCGAGCTTGGCCAGCCACTTCCTCTCCTTCCTGTATATTCCTCCTCCGCTCAGCCTGTAGGCAGGGAAGACGAAGACCACTTTTCCGTTCCTCTTGAGGACATCGCCGAAGCTCTCGAAGACGGGGTAGTAGAGTCTGTCCAGCTCGTTGGCGAGCTTTATCGCCTCGCCCCTGCTCGGGTTCCTCTTGAGGGGCTTTCCGAGATAGGGTTCCGCAACCACCGCGTCGAACCTCTGGCGGAAGCACCGCCTCAGCTTCCTCGCGTCGCAGACCTCGAGGTGGGCGGAGCCCCTCGGGTGGAACTCCTTCCTGAGCCATGCCAGGTTCTTCTTGGCGTCCCGTATTCTCTCTGGGTCTCGGTCGCTTCCGTAGGCACTCAGCCCTTGAAGGACGAACTCCTGGACTATCGTCCCTATCCCGCAGAATGGGTCGAGGAAAGAGCCCTTCCTCACCTCCGTCAGGTTCACCATTATCCTCGCGAGCCTGGGCGGGATTGAGAGTATCGGTCTCTGAACCGGCCTCTCCACGTCGAGCTTCTTCAGCTCGAACGGGTCTGTAACCTTCACGGTCTCGCCGACCCAGAAGCTCCCGTCCTCACGGAAGAGGAAGACGAAGTCCTTCGTCTCCGGAAATCCCTTGAGGATGAGTTCGGCGGGCATGGCATAAACCTTAGCGGGCTTGAAGAACTTTGACGGGCCTTCCGCCTTGAACTCCCTTTTTATCGCACTCCCCAGCTTCCTCCAGAGCTTCCAGTCGCTCTCACCGTAGAGGCTGACAGTGAAGAGCCTCGCGTATTCGAGTTCCCTTATGGCATCCTCACCTTCGCCGAGGATTCTCACGAGCTTCAGAGAACCGCCAAGCCAGTGGAACTGCCTTTCAACCGCCCGGGAGGAATCGAATAACAACCAGTAACGATTGGACTCGATTGGTCGAACTTTAAGGCCGAATCTCCTGCTGAATGAATAAAATTCCGCCTCGCTGAGGGCCGGATTCTTGCCAAATATGACCGCGTACATGTTTAGACACTGAATGGAGCCTCTTAAAAACGTTCCGAGGGTTAGGTTAATAAGCCCCGGCTTCGAATAAATAGTGGGAGTGCTGTGTAAAATTAACAATGGTGCGGGGGATATGTGGTATGATTGTCAAGGAAATCCTCGCCTCCGTTGACGTGATTCCTGACCCGTATGTAAAATCAGTAACGTACGCTAAAATAGGTGAGAGACTTGCCAGGGCAAGGGACAGTAACTACCGAACGGCTTTTTTAATGGCCCTCGAGACCGCCAACGAGATAGAGGACCCCATGAAGATGTTCCGGGCGCTTCTGTCCGTCGGCTACTCCATAGGGAGGGCAGGCCTCAAGTCATCCAAGAAGATATACCAGGGGATCCTCGAGGACTCGCGGATTCTTCCGCCGCTCCAGAGGGACGAGATTATGAGGACTGCGGCCAGTTACATGCTCGCCCTCGGTGAGATAGGTGAGGCCATAACCTATGCCCTCGAGATAGAGAACTCAAAGCTCAGAAACGAGGTCCTCCTCGAGATTATCCGGGCCAACACGAGGATGATAGGGAAAGGCCAGCTGAAGGCCGCATACCGCATCAGAAAGAGCAAACTTGCGCTTGAGTACATCGACGAGGAACCCTACCGCTCCAAGGCTCTTCTTGAGCTCATCAAAGCCTACATCGCCCTTGGGAGCTACGAGAACGGCATTTCCCTCCTCAGGGCCATAGGTTCCAGGGAGTGGGCGAGGCAGGCCTTCAAGGAGGTCTCCTTCTACCTGAAGGAGAAAGAAGTCCTCGGCCACTACATCGACTCCCTCGAGACCATCGCGGGCGAGCTCATCCAGAAGTTCGGGAAGGAGTTCACCGAGGAGCTGGCGCTGGCGTTCGCCCTGAGCGGAGAAGGCGTTCCCGCCGTCGAGCTGATAAGGAAGCTCGAGAACAGCGACGAGGTGTTCGTGAAGATAGCCCTGGAGCTCCTGGAGAGGGATCACGACGTCCTCCCTGCGTTTATAGCCGCCCTCGGCGAGGACGAGGCCGAACTCGTTGGGAGGGCTGTGATGAACAGAATCCTCGAGAAGCCCGAGCTGGGCGATTGGGAGGTAATAAAGGCCATAGGGAAGAGCACGTCCAGCGAGGAGATATGGGCCAAGATAGCCCGCTATTACGTCCTCGCTGGGGAGTTCGAGGGGGCCATGAAGATAGGCTCCATCCTCAGGGATTCGAGGCTCCGCTCGATAGTGATGGCCGACGTTGCCCACCACCTTGTAAAGGAGGGGGACGTCGAGAGGGCCATAGATGCTGCCCTTGAGGTTCGTGACCCCAGGTTCTCGTCCATTCTGATCTCTGAGATACTCATAAAGGCTCTCGAGCAAGAACTTCCCGGGAGGGTTAAGCAGTGGAACGGCTCAAGGCGCTGATGGGAAAGAGGGGCAACCGCCTGGAGTTCGCGGCGGACCTGGTGAACCTTCTCCTGACTGACAGGGAGCTCTACTCCGATGAGGTTCTCTTCAGGGACGCCGTGGAGGAGATATACTCAACGCTCCGCTCCGAGGTTCTGGAGAACGGCAGGAAGGACCTCGTTGAGGCCTACGAGAACGCGGTGTTGTTGAGGGCGGTGGTGGCCGGCAGGGTCAAGGGCGTTGAGGAGCTCCTCCTCGAGATAAAGAAGGGCCTTCCAGGGTGATGGGGGTGCTCTTTGAGATAGAGGTTCCCACCTCCGGGAGGTTCCAGATAGTGGACATAACCGGCGAAGTTCAGAGGCTCGTCTACCGCTCCAAGGTCAAGCACGGCATAGCCGTTGTCTTCACCAGACACACCACAACCGGCCTTTTCATAAACGAGTCCGAGAGCGGACTGCTCGAGGATATAAAGGCGAAGATGAAGGAGCTGGTGCCGAGGGGTGCCGGCTACTCCCATGACAGGATAGACAGCAACGCGCACTCGCACATCAGGGCGAGCCTCTTCCTGAATCCCGAGGTCATCGTTCCCATCGACGGGGCCGAGCTCCAGCTCGGCACCTGGCAGAGGATCCTCTTCGTGGAACTCGACGGCCCGAGGCACAGGAAGGTCCTGGTAATGGTCTGCCCCTGTCCGGAGTTCCCGGAGGAGTGAGGGGCGAGAAAAGAGACTAAACGTACTGGGCGTAGTAGGCGAGCCTCTCGAGGAGCTCGTTGAAGCCCTCGTAGGTTACCAGGGAGAGCGGAACGGCCTCCTGCTCCAGGCGCTTCTTTATGATTTCCCTGAGTTCGTCAACCCGCTCCCTTGGAACGAGGTCTATCTTGTTGATGACCACTATTATCGGTTTTTCATAGCGGAACTTCAGCATGTGGTGGAGCTTCTCCATGCCCCTGTGGAGGCCCACCGTTGCGTCGACCATGTGGATTACTATGTCCGCTGAGATTATCTCATTGATTATCTCCTTAAAGCGCTCCTCGCTGAGCACCTTCCCGCGCAGCTCCCTCCGGGGGTCGAAGAGGCCGGCGGTGTCTATGAGCACGAATTCGTCGGCTCCACCGAGCGGGTTCTTCATGCTCTTCGGTATCTTGAGCTTACCGAAACGTCTCCGTATAAGCCCCTTCGTCGTCCCGGGCAGGTTCTCGACCTCCGATACCTTGCCCCCAATGAGCGCGTTCATAAGGGTTGACTTGCCGACGTTCTCGGCGCCGATAATCGCAACCTTTATCATACCTTCACCCCCAAATAGGATAAGACCACGCCTCTATAAAGGTGATGAACATGCCCAAGCGGGTCAAACTCGGTCATCATTACTATTACATCGTTACAGTCGATGAGCTTCATTCCGGTGGTTTCAGGGGTAAGAACGTTGTCATCGAGGGCGTCATCGAGGACAAGCCCGTCATCGAGTTCCTCCCCATGGAACTCCCTGGTTACCGGACCACGTTTAAAGTTTCCGGTATCAGAGTGGAGTTCTCGGGAAGTCCATGCATCGGCCTTGGGGACAGCGTCCGCGTCTACGGCCGTTTCCTCGGGGACTGCATAATGGCGAGCGCCATCGAGACCGAGAGGGCCGTTTACACGACGGAGGAATGAGGTGTCCGCGATGCCCCTCCTGGAGTTTTTCCTCGAAGCCGGGAACCTCAAGAGACTCCCGAGAGCCGGCTGGCTTCTGCGCGGTGTTCCCAGCCCGGAGAGCATAGCCGACCATAGCTTTCGGACGGCCCTGATAACGATGCTCCTCGCGGACGAGCTGAAAGCCAGAGGGGTGGAAATCGACGTGGAGCGGGCGGTTAGGATAGCTCTCATCCACGACCTCACGGAGGCGAGGGTCACTGACATACCCCTGACGGCGCAGTACTACCTCGACAAGGGCAAGGCCGAGAAGAAGGCCGCGATGGAGCTTTTCATCAGAACACCGAACCCGAGGGAGTACTTCAGACTCTGGCGCGAGTACGAGGATGGTCTCAGCTTGGAGGGCAGGCTCGTGAAGTTCGCCGACAAGCTGGAGATGCTGGTTCAGGCACTCGAATACGAAAAGACCGGCTTCAGAGATCTCGACGAGTTCTGGGGTGCGCTGGATTCCCTCAGGGAGAGCGAGTTCTACGAGCACTTCCGGGAGCTCGTCGAAGAGCTCGCCGGGTTGAGAAAACAAAATCGTTTACGTTAATTCCTTTGTTTGCTCAAAATGTTTAAATACACTATTCTGCCCATTCCCCTGGGGGTTACAATGAGGTGGGAAGGCATCCCTCTGATTGCGCTTCTCGTGCTCTCCGTTATCGCGGCGGGCTGCATAAACGGCTCCGATAACTCAGGGCTCAAAGGGGCAACCCTCGTAGTCTTCCACGCTGGCTCCCTCAGCATCCCGTTCCAGCAGCTTGAGAAGGAGTTCTCGGATTACGCCGAGAAGAACCTCGGTTACAGGGTGGCCTTCCATGACGAGGCGGATGGGAGCGTTAAGACAGTGAGGAAGGTGACAGACCTCGGGAAGAAGGCGGACATAGTT
>JAMOTW010000137.1 GCA_027062125.1 Thermococcus sp. | reverse complement strand
CCCTGGAAGCCGTCCACGAAGTAGCCGTGCTCGATTTCCGCCATGATGTCCTCCAGCGAGCGCTTTCCGTTCTCGATAACCATGCTGTGGAACCCGATGTTTATGCCGCCACTCCTGAGGTCGCGCTTTCCGTTTCCGGTGCTCTCGGTTCCGTAAACCTTGGCCCAGTAGTTGTCCCAAACGAAGCCCCTGAAGGTTCCGTTCTCGATGAGGACGTTCTTCCTCGTCGGAACCCCTTCTCCGTCGGCTATAACCGGTTCGATGGCCAGCTCGTGGAACGGGTCGTCGTATATCGTGAGCACGTCGCTGGCTATCTTTTCCCCTACCTTCTCTGCCAACGGTGTCGTCTCCTTGACCAGGCGCTCACCGCTGAAGGCCGGGAAGAGGGCATAGCTGAAGAGACCCGCTATCGCCCAGGGGCCGAGTATTATCGGAACCTCTTCGTTTTTGCTTGCCTTGACGCTGTATGCCCACTTAACCTTCTGGACGGCCCTCTCGACGACGCCCTCGACGTCGAGGTTGAGGTCTCTGCGCGCGTCGAAGTCAAAGATTCCCGGCGTTACGACGTCACCCTTTCTGCCAACCAGTTCCAGGAACAGGAACGCCGCTCCTCCCTCCTGGAAGACGTCTATTCCGTGGGAATTGACGATGTGGCGCTCCTCCCATGAGACGCCGCCCTCGCCGCCTGCAACCACAACGTTCTCGTCCTTCTCACGGGCAAGCTTTATGCCGCGGACGAGCATCTCGACGAGCCCATCGGGGGAGGCATCCTTCAGCTCATAGTTGGGCTTCGGCTTCTCCCTGTATTTGCCCGGCTCGGGCAGGGAGACCCACTTCTCGTCAGGGCTGTTGAGCCTTGCCATCTTGGCCGCCTGCTCTATGGCTTCCCTTATCCTGGCCGGCTCGTCGCTGTCCACTATAGCTAAACCGAGGCGCTTGCCCCTGATTCCGCGGATTATCGTTACGGCGCCGCTCCTCGTGGAAGCCATCGAAATCTCGTTGAGCTCGACGTTGGCGCTCACATCCTTGGAGCGGTAAACGGCAATCTCAAGCTCGTCGAAAAACTTCTCGCCGTACCTTATGAGTTCCTCCATTTCCACCACCTCACCCGATGAGGATTCCTCCGTCAAAGCGCATGTGCGGGCCGCCCGAGCTGACGAAGGCGGTCTGCCCCTTTCCACAGAATCCGACCTCAAGGCCGAAGTCCTTGCCGACCGCGCTTATCTTCTTCAGAGCCTCGATGGCAACGCCGGTAATCGAGGTGTCCCTTATCGGCTCGGCTATTTCGCCGTTTCTAATCACGTAGCCCTCCTGCACGCCGACCTGGAAGGCGCTGTTGAGCTGGGCCTGGCCGCCGCGGAAGTCAACGACGTAGTAGCCGAACTTGATGTCCTCGATGAGCTCCTCGAAGGAGTGGTCGCCAGGTTCAAATACAGTGTTTCTCATTCTGATTATCGGCGGATAGCGGTAGCTTTCAGCTCTGGCATGGCCGTTCGGCTCCATGTTCCACTTGTGGGCATACTCGCGGTTGAGCATTATCTCCTTGAGAATGCCGTTCTCGATGATGTGGATGTCCCTAACCGGGACGCCCTCGTCGTCGTACTTGTCGTTTCCAAAGCCGCCCTCAACGTAGCGCTCGCTCATGGTAACGTATTCCGGAGCTATCTGCTTGCCGATGAGGTCCTTGAAGGGCGAGTTTATGGTTAGGTCGGCCTCAGCGAGGTGGCCCAAAGCTTCGTGGGCAATGATTCCGACGACTATCGGGCCCGCAACGATGGGGAACTCGCCACGCTTCGGGGCTACTCCTTTCAGCTGGCTGTGCATCTTCCTCAGCAGTCTCTCGGTGACCTTCTCGTTTGGCTCGTGCTCCGTCATAAGCTCCCAGCCGTAGTCAACGGCCCCAATGCTGTCCCTCGCCATGGCCAGTTTTCCGTCGGCCTTTCCGGTGACGTAGGTTCCCTGGTAGAGGTAGTTGTAGTCCCACTCTATGTGCGTCCCCTCGTTGGTGAGGAGGATTTTTTGCCCACCGCCGTCCTCGTAGCGGATCTGGACGCTCTTAACGGCCTCGTCCTCCTTCAAAAGCTTCTCCAGCTCTCTAAGATGGGCAACCTTCTCCTCTATGTCAACTTCCCTCGGCTTGACCTTCATCCTGCTCTTAACGAAGTCCTCAACTGGCTTTATCTCGGCCAGCTCTATCTTCTCCTTCTTGGTCTCGGCGGCCGCTTTAGCCAGCTTGTAGGCCTCCTCGATTTTCCTCTCAAGGTTGCTTAGATCGCTGGTCGAGGCAAATCCCCACGCCCCATCGGCCAGGACCCTTATCGCAACGCCCCTGTTCAGCTTCCCCGTAAAGCTGGTAAAAACGCCGTCTTTGAGGGCAAGGGTTGTCTTTCTCAGGTTCTCGTAGCGGAGCTCTATGTAGTCCGCTTTCAGATTCTCCTCTGCCCATCGGAGGGCTTTCTCCAATACTTCCATGGTCACCACCGTTTCTATTCCTTCACTGATGAATCGCGGGCCGGGTATAAAAGTCTTTTGAGCCTTTCGATGTAGGTCGAAAGGAAGCCCAAGCAAACACAATATTTTAAAGTCCAAGCGTTTCCCAGTGGAGAAGTGGCGGACAATAGTATATATTCAGCAAGTTTGAACCCACTTTTATGAGTTTAGTTTTAAACCTTTGGTTGAAATAATCCTTATATATCATTGGCAGTATATTACATATGCAAGAACCCTTTGGGGGGGTCGATGCGGAGGCGTGCACTGTTGACCATATTTGTGGTTTTGCTGTTGATTGGAGCGTATGGTGCCTACGTGGTCAGCTACCCCAAGTATCCCGAGGTTGATGGATGCGTCAATCCCTTTGCCGTTGTAAAGCCTATGAGTAAAGTCCAAGAGAACTGGTCCAAGGGTCATATATTTTTCAAGTTGGCTACAAAGAAGGAGTTTTGGAAATTAGCAAAACCTTGGGATGTGGATTATTCTCAAGTTAAGATTGCCAAGCATTCTTTAGAATACAACAACGAAAGGATAGTAATGCTCGCAATGAGCATTCCACTCAAAGACAACAAGCATATAATAGCACTATATGAGTTCTCAAAGCCTGTTGAGGGTATAAAAACAAGAATGTACTTATTCAGTGTGAATGAAACTTATATAGAAACAAAAGCGCTAAGTACTAATGGGCATGTTACTATGCTCAACTCCTGCCCACATGAGTGCACGGATAGTGCCGACTGCGGGATTCTTGAAAGATGTAATACAATCTGTTGCAAGCGGAGTCCTCCTAATCCAGACTGTGTGTTTTGGTGTTGTGACTTGTGTAGTGTTGCCTGTCTTGGAGGTCCCATTCCCTGTCTTACATGTGCACTTGCGTTGTGTCCTGGGTGTTATTATGATCTCTGCAGAGACTGCATTGAAGAAGGCTCAAGATGTGAGCCAGTAAATATAGGACCATAGGGGGGAAATCAATGCCCACTACAAAGGGTTCCAAACTCTTAGCCCTCAGGATTGTTGTTTCCTTTCTCTTCATCACGGGTGTTGTTTCCTTTCTCTTTTTAAGTGAGGGTAGAGAAAAGGAATTCATGGAATTTTTGAGAATCTTTATTCCGTTTTCAGGATTGCTCTTGGGGACATTCTTGATCACCAACATAATCTTGGAGGGGAGGGTAAACTATCACCTGAAAATGTTGATTTCAGGAATTACAAGCTACGCTATGACAGTTGGGGTTCTAGTGATAATTCGTGGGATCAATTGGGATGATATTGCCTTTGGGATCCTGTGGATCTTAATGGTAGGTGCCATATCTTTCTTAACTAAAGAAAAAGATTAAGAATCTAGGCGGAGATATCAATGGTTTTAGGTGGCAAGCGATGGAAAATTAGGAAACTTGCATTGGGAACCCTTTTCATCATCTTTTTATGCTCTTCATTCACTATAGTGGAATTTCAACTGGAGAGTTCTGGGATGATCCACTGGAAAACAGTATAAGAGGACTTCTTATGTCGTCAGGATTACTATTGGTGCCTTTTGTCATAGCTACTGTTCTTTTAAAAAGAACCTCTGTGTATATAGCAGTAATCTCAGCGGCCCGTGCAGAACTGTTACTGGCAGTCTCCACGGCAATTATTGGTTACCCAGAATATTCAAAAGATTTCCTCGAAGCCCTATTTGTTGGGCTCCCAGTAGGCTTGTTAATTGCTTGGGTTGCCACTCGGGAAAAGTCAAATGCACGGGCGGTAGATTACAGCGGCGATCTTTCACTAAACACAAACCGAGAAGCTTAAAAT
This sequence comes from Thermococcus sp., assembly GCA_027062125.1. GTDB lineage: Archaea > Methanobacteriota_B > Thermococci > Thermococcales > Thermococcaceae > Thermococcus. The sequence continues at coordinate 1,031 of JAMOTW010000137.1, read as the reverse complement.
GGAGTGCAACCACCGATAGATTATGAAGGCCGAGATCAAAGACCTCATAGACAGGGGCACCTACCGGAAGCTCCCGCTCTTCGAGGGAGAACTGCCCGAGGGAAGCTATGCCCAGATAGTCGAGGTCAAACCAGGGCAGACGGTCAAGAAGCACTATCACCTATACCAGTACGAGCTGTTCTACATAATGGCTGGGGAGGCAAGGCTCGGCATCGGTGAGACCGAGTACCCCGCGAAGCCCGGCGACATCTTCCTGGTAAAGCCCAAAACCCTCCACTGGGTGATCAACGAGCGCGATGAGCCCTTCAGGCTCTTCGTGGTGAAGCTGAACTACCGCGGGGATGACTCCGTTTGGTTAGATTAGCGATAAGCGTTTTCCCTGGGTCTTAAGTCAGTCACCACTATCGTTTTTTCCTCCCAATAAACGGTGTAGAAGAGGCGGTAGTTCCCAACTCTGAATCTGTATGTGTTGGTGTGGTCACCTTTAGAGCCCTTTACGGGTTTTACATCGAAGGGAGGCTTGGGAAAGGGGTTTTCTTCGAGGCTTTTGAGAAACTCAATAAGCTTCTTCCTCTGTCCTTCTTGAAGGTACTTTCTCGCGTTTTTGACGACGTCTTTACTGACTATGACGCGGTAAGGCATCAAATCCACCTTTACTTTGACAGTTCTTCAATTGCCTCATCGAGGCTCAGCCCGCTCTCTGGGTTTCTTTTAAGACTCTCTGCCTTCCTGAGAAGTTCTTCGTGGAGTTCATCGTCCACGATCTCCGGCTCTTCACTCTCTGCCATGAGTCGGAGAAGCTCCCTCTCCATCTCATCGAGCTTCTTTCTCATCTCTCTTATATCATGAAGAAGTACCCTAACGGCACTCGCCTCCATACTCCCACCGTTCAATGTTCGCTTAGGCACTTAAAAAGGATTTTGGAAAATTTTAATTTCTCTGTATCCCAGTCCTTCAGGGTGGGGACACATGGCCGAGAGAACCATCGGCATCCTCGGAGGCATGGGGCCATTAGCCACTGCAGAGCTCTT
>JAMOTW010000136.1 GCA_027062125.1 Thermococcus sp. | reverse complement strand
TCCGCCATAAGGAGCATCCAGCGGCGCGGCAGGACGGGCAGGCACAGGCCCGGAAGGGTCGTCATCCTGATGGCGAAGGGGACGCGCGATGAAGCCTACTACTGGAGCTCGAGGCGGAAGGAGAAGGGGATGTTCGACGCGATAAAGAAGATAGCGAGGGAGCTCGAGGGGGAGAAACCAAAGCGGGCTGAAATAAGGGAGAAAGTCCCGGGGCGTGCCGAGATGAGCAGGGGGAAGATAACCTCCCTGGATGCGTTTCTGAAGCCCAAGAAGAGTGGGGAAAAGAAACCGGAGAAGGTCGAGAGGATCAAAGAAACTGAAAAGAAGGAGAAGGAATCCGTGGAGAACCTCCAGATAAAGCCAATCTTCGTCAGGAAGCCCAAGGGGATAGTGGTCTACGTCGACAACCGCGAGCTGAGGAGCGGCGTCCCGAAGCACCTGAAGGAGCTCGGTGCAGATGTCGAAGTGAGGACGCTGGACGTGGCCGACTACGTCGTCAGCGAGGACGTGGGCATAGAGCGCAAGAGCGCCAACGACTTCATCCAGTCCATAATAGACGGCCGCCTCTTCGACCAGGTGGAGCGCCTAAAGAAGGCCTACGAGAAGCCGGTCATAATCATCGAGGGTGAGCTCTACGGCATAAGGAACGTTCATCCCAATGCGATAAGGGGGGCGATAACCGCGGTTACCCTCGACTGGGGCGTGCCCATACTCTTCTCCTCGGGGGTCAAGGAGACCGCCCAGTTCATCTATCTGATGGCGAAGCGCGAGCAGGAGGAGAGGAAGAAGGAGGTCCGCCTCAGGAGCGAGAAGAAGGCCCTGACCCTCGCCGAGAGGCAGCGCCTGATAGTCGAGGGCCTTCCCAACGTCTCAGCGACCCTGGCGAAGAGGCTTTTGAGGCATTTCGGCAACGTGGAGCGGGTTTTCACTGCAACGGAGGAGGAGCTGAAGGAGGTAGAGGGAATCGGGCCCAAGAAGGCGAGGGAAATAAGGAAGGTGATAACCGCGCCCTACGTGGAGGAATAGTCCCTCAGCAGCCGGTAGCTGTCTCCATCGATGACTACTTCTATTTGCGGCGGGTGATCAAGGGAGCCGTCGGTCTCGAAGGCCAGGACCACGTAGTTGTCCCTTTTCATGCTGGAGAACCTCACGCGGAGCACGGTTCCGGTCAGAATATCTCCCGTTCCCCCGTAGTACTCGAGCTTCCATTCTCCCGGCGCGGTGAGCCGGAGCTCCTCAACGCCGTTCATTCCTCCAAAGTCGTAGAGGCTCACGAAGATGACGGCCCACTTGGGGGTTATTATTCCCGCCCCGTCTATCCTCTGGCTCATGTCCTGAGCCGGGCTTGCAAACTCGAAATCCGGGGGCGTTTCGTTGGTGAGTGTGAATTGGCCGTAGGAGAGGGCGTCATTGGTGAAAACGTATGAAAGCCCGATGAATTCCTTCCTCCCCGGAACGTCGCGGTACATCTCCCTGAACAGCTCCAGGGGGTAGTTGGGGCTGCGCTGCTCCAGATATGCTTTCTCCGCCGCCCTGGCGGTGGCCTCCCCGCCGGTGGTGGGGCTGGCTCTCATCAGGTATCGCATCAGGGTTTCATGGTTGACTATGGGACAGGTGCGGATATCGCCGGAGGTGCCGTCGTGGACGGCGAGGGCATAGGAGAGCACCGCCCCGATCGCGATTCCCACGAAAATCCCGACCACCAGCTCTCGGGAGACTCCTTTCATCAAAGTCACCGATGGATTTTACGCACTGAAGGTTTAAATATGTTTGGCCTGTTCGTTCTTTTGGGAGGGTACACCCTGGAAACTCCAGTGAGAACAATTCCAGTCCCTGTTGTGGGGTTTAACTCCGGAAGTGAAACACTCCCCAATGAACAAGTGAATGAGAAATCCACACCAGAACTTGCAATCTTCAAAAAGCACCCGAACTTCCGCCAGCGCTGAAGCTTTTGGAAAAAGCTTCACCAAAGAAACTTTGCGAAGGCAAAGTTTCATCAAAGTTCGTGATTCCCGTGACAGGGCGTTTTGAGAGTGTTTGCGCTTTTAACGGCTTTTTTGGAATGGGATTCCCTAATTTTGGAAGCTTTCTCACTTGGGTTTGTTTTTTCTCGCGCTCCGGAGGAGCGCTTCTTGGAGAAACCCATTCCAAGGGGTTCCGTGAAGAGATTCCCTAAAGGACACTTACCTTTTGAGAATGCAAACTTCTTAGAATTGCATTCTCGGAAAAGAATCACGAGCCTTGGCCAAACTCCGCGGGACTGTCGTCCCTTGCGTCGAGCAAAGCTCGACGTCGCGCAGGCGAACAAACTTTTAGAAAAAGTTTGACCAAAAGAGTGCCCTTGCTTATCAAACGGACGGAAAATCAGTTGTGCACTGACCAACTGGGCAATTCTTAGACGGGTTTAATATTGAGCGAGCACTTTCAAATAGTTTCAGCTTGTTTTTGGCGTCCTTTGGACGCCCTCTTGAGTGAAACACTCACAAAATCGCAATTTGGGCTATAAACCCCCATCAAAAACAAGCAATTCCAAGAATGCACCTCACCTTCCGCCAGCGCTGAAGCTTTTGGAAAAAGCTTCACCAAAAGTTTGTAGCTCTCGCCCATGGCTCGAACAAAACAGATTTTACTCACAAATCGAGCTTTCCAAAGGAGAACACACCAAAATAGCCCTTATAAAAGGGTTCACTCTCCCTTGACGCCCTTCGGGCGTCGATTTAAAGTTAAACCCCTAACAGAGGGGCAATTTGATAAGTTCTCGCATGTTAGACTGCTCTTAGGTGAGAAAACTCCTAAAATTCAGCCTCTACCAAGGAGCTACCAACTTTGATGAAACTTTTGCTTGGCAAAAGTTTCTGTGGTGCCGGGGCGGGGCTTTGAACCCCGGACCTCTCGGTTTCTCAGGCTCCCCCGAAGGGGAGCGGCCCTATGAGCCGAGCGCTCTGACCAGGCTAAGCTACCCCGGCACAACCCGAGCGCTCGGGTTATACCTCCAGGGGGTCATTTTTAAATCTTTCGGCGTCCTTCAGTAGTAGCCATAGCCGTAGGCGAGGGCCATGCGCCTCTTGATGCGCTTCCCGTAGTAGTAACCGATGGCCATCCCAGTAACGAGGCCGCCGAGGTGGGCGTAGACGTTAACCCCCGGCAGGATGCTGTTTATCAGGAAGAGGACGAAGGCGTTCACAAGGGCCATCTGCATGTTGCCACCGATGACACCTACTATGACTATCAACGTCCCCACGATTCCGAAGAGCGCCCCGCTCGCACCGGCGCTGATCGAGTTTGGCGGCAGGAGTAACAGGGTGAGCAGGTTCCCCACGAGACCTGAGACAAGGTAGACCATCACAAGCCTCTTCGGCCCGAGAATGCCCTCGAGTTGCCTGCCCATCATCAGGAGGAAGTACATGTTGAAGCCTATGTGGAGTATTCCGACGTGGACGAACATGGCCGTTATGAGCTGCCACCACCAGCCGTTGAGAACCGCGTAGTTCCACTGGCCGAGCCTCGCGAGCACGTCGATGCTTATGCTCAGCGGGTTCCCACTGAGAATGGCCTCCACCACGTAGACCGCCACGTTTATCAGGAAGAGGCTGAAGGTCGCCTTTCCGTAGCGGTAAAAATAGCGCTCAAGGCCCATTTTCCAGCTCCTCCAGGATCATTTTCAGGAGGTACTCGTCGTTCACAGCTATTACGTTGGTCTGCTCGGTGGCGCTCAGGTGAACCTCAAGCTCCCTTCCCCGCTCGTCGGTGACTATCGCGCCGGCTTCCCTCGCTATGAGCACTCCAGCGGCTATGTCCGTCGGCCTCACGTAGTTTCTTATGTCGAGGACTCCGTCCAAAGCCCCCTTCGCAAGGTAGGTGAGCTCGACGGCTATAGCACCGAGAACGCGGACGCGCTTGACCCTCTTTATCAGACCGGTGCACCTTCCGCGCGTGTAGAAGCTGAGGGCTTCCTTTCCGCGTTCCGGCTTCCTCACGTGAATCCTCTTCCCGTTCATAAAGGCACCCTCACCGGGGATGGCCTCGTAGAAGTGCTTCGGCACGAACTCGTATATCGAGCCGTAGACCGGCCTCTTCCCCCTGAAGACGGCGAAGCTGAAGGCGAATATCGGGATTCCCGCGGCGAAGTTGTAGGAGCCGTCTATCGGATCAACGACGACGGTGTAGTCGCTCCCGTTGTCTATAAAACCTACCTCCTCGCTGACTATGTTGATCCCGAGGGGCTTGAGCCTCTCGATGACGAGGTCCTCGGCAACCTTGTCGACGTACTTGGTGACGTCACCGCTCACATTCGTCCCCATGTCCCTCCCGGCCTGGGGAGTTCCGAAGAGCGGCATCACGACCTTCTCAACGTCTGAGGCCAGTCCCCTCGCTATTTCGTTCCACGCTATCTCCACCTCAACCACCACCCATTAGCATTATCAGCAGGTTCCTCGTCCCAGGCCCGAAGCCGAGGATGAATATCGTGAGCTTCACGAAGTTGATCAGGTCGGGGTCCTCATCCTTCATCTCCCTGTCGAGTATCCAGACCACCGGCAGGAGGATGAGAAACTTCTCAAGGTACATCACAGCGGCGGTTCCGAAGGCATCTATGAGCCACCTCGCCAGGACGTGCTGCTCCCAGAAACCGAAGAACTGAATTCCGACGAACGTTGTGGTGGCGTCGTAGAAGTGCGTGTAGAAGAGGGTCTTGTTGTTCTCGATGAGCTGGACCTTCCTCGCAATGAGCCAGATGAAGGCCTCCGCTATCAGGAGGACGGGGACGAAGTACTTCAGAACCTCCCAGTTGAAGCTGACCCTGTCGATGCTTATTATCAGCACGAAGAGCAGGCCGCCGACGAGAACCCAGCCGAAGTCCCGGTAGAGGGGGTAGAGCCTCTCCCCAGGCCCAACATGCCTCCACACGACGTAGAGGGACGCTATCGCGAAGGCCGCTATGACGAAGTACGCGCCAGGGCTGACCGTTAAGTAGGTTCTCGGCAGGATTCCGACGTCCGTCATGCTCCTCATCAGCGGGCCGAGGATTATGTAGGGCATGAGGGCCCCGAAAAAGCGCTCGTCCACCCTTATTCCCATGCGCTTGAGCATCCTGTAGAGCAGTATGACCGCTATGCCCAGGATTATCGCGTAGACCAGCGTGTTCACCGGGTTGTAGCCCTGGTTTTCCTTGATCGGGAGCACGAAGTACTCGTAAAAGAACTCGTAGAGCCCCATTTGACCACCGTAGAGGGTTCATCCGATAGCCTTAAAGCTTTTCCCACCTTAAGGTTAAAGGTGGTGAGAAAAGTGCACCTGATGCAGCTCCCGCGAGAGGTACTTCTGGGCGAGAACCTGGTCGGAGA
>JAMOTW010000135.1 GCA_027062125.1 Thermococcus sp. | reverse complement strand
CGAGCCTGATGCTGAGCTCTATCTCGCCGGCACCTCCGGCCGGGAGAACGTAGCCGTCCTCCATGACGTCCTTGACGACCTTGATGGCGTCCTCAAGGGCGCGCTCAACCTCGTCGATGACGTGCTCGGTGCCGCCGCGGATGAGTATGGTCACAGCCTTCGGGTTCCTGCAGCCCTCAACGAAAATCATGCTCTCGCCGGCGATCTTGCGCTCCTCAACGAGGTCGGCGTGGCCGAGGTCCTCTGGGGTGAGGTCCTTAACGTTGGTAACGACCTTAGCTCCGGTGGCCTTGGCGAGCTTCTCCATGTCACTCTTCTTGACCCTCCTCACGGCGAGGATGCCCTTCTTGGCGAGGTAGTGCTGGGCGAGGTCGTCAATGCCCTTCTGGACGAAGAGAACGTTCGCACCGGTGGCGGCGATCTTGTCGACCATCTCCTTGAGCATCTTCTCCTCCTGCTCGAGGAAGCTCATGAGCTGGTCGGGGCTGGTGATGTTTATCTTGGCGTCGGTCTCGGTCTTCTTGACCTCGAGGGCCTCGTTTATGAGGGCGATCTTCGCGTTCTCAACCTTCTTTGGCATCCTGGGATGGACGCGCTCCTTGTCGATAACCACACCGCGGATGAGCTCGCTCTCCTCGACGCTCTCACCGGCCTTCTTCTCGATCTTGATGTTGTCGATGTCCACGGTGAACTTTCCGTCCTTCTTCTCGGCGACCTGCCTGACGGCGTCAACGGCGAGCCTGGCGAAGAGCTCTTTGTGGCTCTCGGCGTTCTTGCCGGTGATTGAGGTCATGGCTATCTTCATGAGGGTCTCCTCGTCGTCCGGGGTGACCTCTATGGCGATCTCCTGAAGTATCTCCTGGGCCTTCTCGGCGGCCATGGTGTAGCCCTTAACGATGATGCTCGGGTGAATGTTCTGGTCGAGGAGCTCCTCGGCCTTCCTGAGGAGTTCGCCAGCGATGACGACTGCAGTGGTGGTACCGTCACCAGCCTCCTTGTCCTGAGTCTTCGCAACCTCAACCATCATCTTGGCGGCCGGGTGCTGAAGGTCTATCCTGTCGAGAATAGTGGCTCCATCGTTGGTGACAACGACGTCACCAAGGCTGTCGACGAGCATTTTATCCATTCCCTTCGGACCGAGGGTGGTCCTAACGGTCTCCGCGATTATCCTCGCGGCGAGAATGTTGAGCCTCTGGGCGTCCCTTCCGACGTACCTCTGGGTTCCCTCGGGCAGAATAACAACCGGCTGTCCGCTAAGCTGTGCCATTTGACATTCCTCCTATCAGATTCCTTTTTGCAGAAACGCTTCGTCAGCGCTCTATAAAAAGTTTTGGGTCAAAAATTTCAAAAAAATGGTTCAAGTTTGTTGATATGACAGAAACTCAATGGATATCTGGAGGAAAGGGCTAAAATGGAAAAGGGTTATCAAAGATGGGTGTGAACCGTGGAGCCGAGAATATACGAGATAGCCCCCGAAAAAGCCAGGGAAATTTTCGGGAGGCTGGAGAACTACGGGATAGTCAAGGTGGAGGTGGAGAACGTCGCGTCGCTCTTCGATGATATGCTCGACTCGATGGAAGAGAAGCTGAGGTACGCCCGTGAGAAACTCGAGAATGGAAACGTTGATAAGGCGGTTCTGGTTGTGAAGGACGATACTGGGACGCTCGTCATCAAGATGGAGAATGTAGTCGAGATAAGGGCCGTGCTGGGGGATTATGAGAAGCTAATAGAAGAGTTGAAACTGGAGAGGTGAGAGCGTGGAGCTGATAAAACAGGGTGCGGAGGCGAAGATATACCTGGCGGGCTTTGCCGAGTTCTTTGGTGCTGACCTGCTGCCCGGCGAAAAGGTCATCGTGAAGCACAGGATTCCAAAGCGCTACCGGATAAGAGAGATAGACGAGAAGTTGAGGAAGGAGCGAACCGTTCGGGAGGCGAGGGTGCTCCACAGGGCGAAGGAGTTCGGCGTGAACTGCCCCCACGTCTACGAGGTTGATCTAAATGACATGAAAATCGTCATGGAGTTCATAGAGGGCGACCGCCTCAAGGAGCTCCTCGAGAGGGTCCCGATGGGGGAGAGGCTTGAGCTGTGCAGGGAGGTGGGTAGGCAGGTGGGAAAACTCCACGAGGCTGGCATAGTCCACGGTGACCTGACCACCAGCAACATAATACTCCGGGAGGGGAAGGTCTACCTGATAGACTTTGGTCTGGCGGACTTCGACCCCACCTTGGAGGCCCAGGGCGTTGACCTGCACCTTCTCAAGCGCGCCATGGAAAGTACGCACTACACCTGGTTTGAGAGGGGCTTTGAGGCCGTTTTAGAAGGCTACGCGGAGATACGCGGGGAGAAGGCCAGAGAGGAACTCAAGGAGAAGCTGGAAGAGATCGAGAGCAGGGGAAGATACAGGGAGCGGAGCTGGGTCGGGTAGGCTCAATAGACTAAACCGAAAAGGAAGAGCGGAATCCTGCCGTTTCCGGTCAGCAGTCCGTCCACGGCTATGTAATCCGGCCTCTGGTATCTCCTCTTCTTCTCCCCACCAACTTCTATTATCCAGTCTCCAACTTTAAAGTCTGCCGTTTTTTCGCCCCGCTTCCCCTTCAGGTAGCACGGTTGGGAGATCCACTTTACGTGGTTCACGAAGAACTCTTCCCTCAAGGCACCCAGATGAACGCCGAAGCCCTTTTTGGCAAAGAACATCCTGAGGGGAACGGTAAGGTAGAGCTTTGGTTCCTTTCTTACGCTACCGCAGGGCTGGAGGGCGTATATCAACCCCGCTTTGGAGAGATCCTCCACGAGCCTTATGGCCATGTTCTTTGAGACGCCAGCTCCTTGGCTATTGAGGAGTAGTTTACCTCAAAGGGAGCAGATTTGGCAACGAGATAGAGCAGGCGGTACGCATCGGTCTCGTACTTCACGCTGATTTCCCTCAGGGCGGACAGGTCTTCGAGTATGACCTTTCTTATGGAGTTTTCAAGGGCATCGTAGAATCCGCTTTCTGGGTAGAGAACACCACCCCTCTCCATGTACTCCCTCCAGAGGGCGTGGAGTTCCATGTACATCTCTGTCAGGTCGAACGGTCTGGAAATCACTTCTTCCAATGAGTGGGCGGGCACATCCACACCCTTTCGGATGTTCAGCCACTCCCTAAACGATGCAGGGGGCAGTTCCTTCAGCACGACTCTACGGGACAGGTCCGCTCCGGAGTGAAGGATATCAATGGCGGATGATCCTGAAAAGAATATCCTAACCTCGTGCTCGTCGTACAGAGTTTTTAGATCTTCCGCCCAGTCGGGTTTCCTGTGGATTTCATCTATGAAGACGTTCCTGTATCCGAGGTTGGAGAGAGCGTTAACAACCTCGTAGAGGGAGAAGGGCTTTATAAGCGTGGAATCCGCCGAGAAATATACGCTCTTCTCCATTTCTGCGGCAAGCTGGAGCATTAGAACCGTTTTGCCAACGCCCCGAAGTCCCTTGATGCCAACGTAGTATTCCTCGTCTATCCTTTTTAGCTCCGGGTAAAGAAAGCGCTTCTTTGGGAATTTTTTCGCCCACGCCATCAACCGCCGGCTCGTTGCTACCAGGGAAGTTAATATCCTGTCCTCCATGATGCCCTCTACGCGTCATTTCTTTATAAATCTTGTCCTCACGTGAGGACGATATGCATGCATTTCGTCACTGCACAAGGACAGAGTACAGAACTCACTCCTGCCTGAATGCCCGTAGAACTCTCTCGAAGATTTCCCTCTCCCTTCCGCGCTTCTTTCTCGCAAGGCTTTCAACGATGAGCTCCGGCGTGCTCCTTCCGAGCTTTCCGAAGACAGGCTGCCTGTCGACGATGAGGTTGAGCTTCTCGTCCAGGCCTTTGGCCTCTATCCCGTCCACCCTCGCGAAGGGCAGCTCCTTCCTGAGGTCTTCACCCAGGTGTGACACTATGACAACGTAGAAGCCCTTCTCATAGGCCACCTTGAGGAGTTCACCAATTATCTTGACGGCCGCGCCGGGCTCGGTTATGGCCTCGAACTCGTCTATGAGTATCAGCTTTCTGCCCCCTCCGCGAAGGGCCCTGACGAAGGATTTTAGGGCCGTCTCGAAGGCACCGGCACCGTAGGCGCTCCTCTTCCTCCTGAAGAAGAAAACCTCGTCGAGGGGTTCCACCCACGCTTTCTCTGCGGGAACAGGAAGCCCCATGTGTGCCAGAAGGGTTATCTGGGTCATCAGCTCCAGCAGGGAGGTCTTTCCACCGCTGTTGGCACCGGTGAGTATTACCACCTTCTCGTCCCCGACGACGCTGGAACCGGGAACATCGAAGCCTTGGGGCATTTTTCCAACGATGTAGCTCACCGGCTGGGGGTTCTCGATGAAGAGGTGCCTCCCGTTGACGAATGCGATGCCCCCTTCGTGAAGCTCCGGGAAGTTGAAATTATCGGTGAAACCCTTCACTGCCTGGAGAAAGTCGAGCTCGTAGACGGCGGAGAGCTCTTCTTTAAGCCTCTGGAGGAGCGGCATAACTTCCTCAAGTATTTCCCTGTTCCTGAGGTAGAGCTCGACCTTCAGCTCCTTTTCGAGCTCCTCCCTGAGCATTTCGACTCTTTCCGGGGGCACGGATACGGGATAGAGCTCCTCCCTTGAAAACAGCTCAACTGTAACGCCGAGCCTCTCGCTCAGCTCGTTCTCGGCTTCATTTATCAGGTCGAGTATCTCGCCCTCCACCTCACCAAAGTGGGAAAATATGGCCTCGTAGTTCCCGGCCTTTAGCTCGTTCAGGAATTCAAGGAGTTCCTTCCCGCTGAGGGTGAGGCTGAACTTCTCGAGCTTCTCTGAAATCCTCTCGTTGAGCTCGCGCTCCTTCTCAGCTATCAGCTCCTCGAGGTCGTCGAGGATCTTTCGCTTTTCCATAACCTCCCTTAGGCTCTCGAGGGACTTCAAAATCTCCCCCGCGACGCTCTCCCTTCCAGTCAGCTCACCGATTTTGGCGAGGGCCTTGAGCGTTTCCCTGTTCTCCCAGAGGGGCATCACGTAGAGTTCCGGAGCTATCTGGGAGGGAACGAGCTCAACGTCCATCCCGTAACCGACTGTGCTCAGAACGAGGGGGTATCCTTCGGTATCCTCGACGCTGGTGGTCACCTCGCAGAGGCCCAGCTTCTCGGCCCGCTCAAGCTCGGACCCATCGACGACGAGAATCCTATCGTGGAGAAAATCACGTCTGAATTTTATCGGCTTCACCCTGGAGATGTAGCCCTTCAGCTCGGGCCTTATCCGGGGGAGGTTTTCCCTGAAGTAGGCCTGCCTGCGGAGTATCTCCTCCCCATCGGCGGTGGGTTCGAACTCCTCCAGAAAGCGGGCGCTCTCAGGCAGGACTAACCTCCCCTT
>JAMOTW010000134.1 GCA_027062125.1 Thermococcus sp. | reverse complement strand
CGCCTGGAGCGCGCTTTCGGCGGAGGTAATCTTCTCCTCGACCTCTTTTGAAGCGGTGAGACACTTTTCAATATCGCCCTTAATCTTGTCCAGCTTCCATCTAACCTCCAAAAGCTTGGACAGGGCGTTTGAGAATTTTGAGTGATCATTGTTGCCTTCGCTTATCAGCTTGTCTATCTGATCAAGGAGCAATTTTACCCCATTGAGGTCACTTTTGATCTTGTCGGCCGCTGTTTTATCGCTGCACGCGTTAGCGTCCTTTGAGAGCTGGCTGTGCTCCGCTTTGAGACCCTTTGTGATGTTAGCCAGCAGTTCTGCAAGAGGGTTCCAGAAGCCGTTTATCAGGGTTCCGTTGGCGTTCTCTAAATCCCCGCTGTTCAGCTGTTCTTTTGCAGTGTTTATGCTCTGGTTCAGCTTTTGGATCTTCTTCACAGGCACGTTCAGGGCTTCCCTGTTCTCGTTCAGGGTTTTCAGAATCTGGCTGGCGAGGTTTATGTCCTCGTTTAGTTTTTCCACATCGCTTGAAGCTTGTTGGGTTGAATCCTGGGTTGTCTGTCCGGTGTCCGCGGCAGTTGCGGGCACGCTGAGCACCATAATGATGAGGAGGAATATTGAAACAACACGCCTCAGGTTAACCATCTCGATCCACCACACAATAAGTTGCTGATAATGGGTCCTTCCCATTGACAGAATGAGCATAACTTTTTGGCGTCATGCCCTGGGTAAGTGGCGGAAACAATGCTAGAACAACGAGCACAATTCTAACTACCGATGCACGCTTCATAACACCACCCGACTTAGTATGACGTTGAAGAATAAGAGGGTTTCGGTTTTTTGCGGCTTCCTCTAGGTCTCTAAGATCGTAGGCATTTTCAGGCTGATGTCTCTGGAGTTTTATATACTCCACGGGTATTATACCCGTCAGGTATAAAACGAAAACACTCCCATTGCTTGCCGGCTGAGAACCGGCAATGGTTTATAAATAAGTGACGATTGCCATTCGGCAAGACTTTATAAATCCCTGCCGAACGGCGTTCCACAAGATATATAAGGGAAGACGCCCATCAAATACCATGTTCGACCTTGAGGAGTACAACCCGTGGTGGGTTCACGAGGAAGACCCGGACGTCGAAGAGTGGAAGGACTTAGAGTACCGCTACGTCCCATCATGGATAGGTGAACTCTCGCTCGAACCCTTCTCGGTGAACTTCCTCGTCGGGCCGAGGAGGGTCGGCAAAACCCTTGGGGTGAAGCTCCTCATAAACGAACTCCTCAGGGGAAGGGAAAACCCCTACGAGGTTTTTTACTACGACTGCACGATGCTCGACGACCAGAACGACCTCTCCGCTGTTCTCAGGACTTATCTGAAGCTCAGGGAGACCAAAGGGATAAAAAGCTCCCTCATCTTCCTCGACGAGGTTACCTCCGTCAGGAACTGGTGGAAGGCCATCATAGACCTCATAAACAGGAAGAAGCTTAAGAACGACGTGGTCACGGTGATGGGCTCCGTCTCGGTCAACCTCGACAGGGCCGTTGGATACTTCTCCGGGAGGAAGGGTAACGGAAAAGTTCTTGAAATAATGCCCCTCGGCTTCAGGGACTACTATAAGCTGGTTACAGGCGTTGAGGACTACTTCGACGGAAAGGGCCAGGATGCCTTCGAAAGCTACCTTAAAACCGGCGGCTACGCGGCTTACCTGAACAGAAGGATACGGAAGAGCGACATAGTGGGCGCACTGAAGGCCGACCTCAGAAGCCTGGAGAGAGAAAAGGACCCAGAAATCGCGAGGGAGATACTGGGGGCAGTCATATCTAAGGCGCCCAGTCCTCTCTCGTACCGCGAGCTCGGTGAAGAAGCTGGAGTCAACAGGGATACCGTGAGAAGCTACGTATCGGTCCTCTCCGAGCTTAAGGTACTTCTGGAAATACCCTTCTCCCAGTGGGGGAAGGAAGTCGTTCCAAAGAAGAACAGGAAGTTCGCCATCAGAGACCCGTTGATGGCGAGGGCGTTCGCCGAGTGGAGTCAGGTTAAGATTGAGGAATCGGTTCTCTACGAGTGGACCGTCCAGGAGCACCTCTACCGGAAGTTCAGGAAGGTGTATTACTTCCGGAGCGACAACTACGAGATAGACGCCGTTGTGCCGGGCATGAGGGTTGAGGTGAAGTCCGGGAAAGCTGGGGGCAGGTATCCAAAGGACGTCCTGGTACTCGGTGGGAATGATGTCCCGCGGTTCCTCTATGGAATAGAGTACAGCCACGTCGTTGAGTAGGACAGGTAGGTAAGGTTTGATGGCAGAGAGAAGGTCAGCGTGAGGCCTCTTATCGAGAGAAGTAATTTTCCCGTCCGTAACTTACTTAAGGGAATCCCGGGTTTTAATGGCTGGTGTCGCGATGCCGAGGCCGTATGAGGTTGAGCTGGAGAGCCTTGGGGGAAAAGTGCGCGTAGAGTTCTTGAGTCAGAGATACGTTGATTTAATCAGGTCTTTTAATGCCGGTGAAAATGGGGAGGAGCAGACAAAATTCGCGAGGTCCAAGGCATGGGATTCCCATAAGAGGTGCCTCTCCACGGTTTTTGTGGTCCTGTATGAAAACTCGCTTGTATCTTACTTTACCCTCTCCCCGTTTATTGTTAGCCTCAAGATTCGAAAGGACATGCCGGAAAAGAGGAGGGAACTTGTCGAGGATTTAAAGGCCAGGCTTGTGGAGTTGTTGGGTATGGATATCGAATATTCTTCGGTGCCCACTATTCTCCTCGGGCAGTTCGGTCTTCAGAGGGAATATCGTGGTAGAGGTATCGGCGGTGAGATTCTGGCAAAGGTAGTCAAACCTTATGCTGTCCTACATGCCGCCCAGATTGGTGGTGTTGGCCTCTCCCTCCATGCAAAGAAGGAAGTTGCAAAGAGGTTTTATTTGAATCCCAAAAAGAACCCTCTGGCTGGGGGGTTTCAGGTCGTGTCCAAGGGCGGTACTTATGAGCTGTTTTATCCCTTTGTAGCCGAGGCAATGGGGGTTAGAAAAGCTTTAATCGAGCAGTTTGGAGGCAAATAACTCAGATAATACCTGCTATGGCCAAGGCTCTCTTAACGGTGTCCTCCACTTCTTTAGGGTCCCGCTCTTTAGCTTTCTCAAACGCCCTCACGAAGTTCTGGAGCTCCTCGGGAGTCTCTAGGATTAGTTCGTAGCCGTTGAACTTGGCCATTTCTCCCACCGTCCTTTCCTTACGGAAGGAATTATATAAAGGTTTTGTGAGAATTTTGCTGGCACAACCTGTATACCCGGCCAACTCCAAGACCAATCGCCTTTATAAACCCCCGCTCCCTTCTCGCTTCAGGTGAGAGAAATGGGAAGGCCGGTCTTCCTCGGTAAGGCTTACATAAACTGGTGTGAGAAGTGCAACGTCCCGCTCATCGGCGATAGCTGTGCCGTTCACGGAAAGGAGAGCGTATTCCGCCTCAACATCACTCCCCCCGGTGACTTGAGGTTCGCCTTTGGGAAGGACATCGAGTTCATACGCTCGGTGTTTAAGGAGCACTACGGCGTCGACCTCGGCGAACTCTTCGATGGAAATGTGGTTTTACTCAACAAGACGCCCGGAGAGGACGACTCCTACGAGATAATCCTCGACGGCTACGTCTTCGGCTGGATACGCTTCGACCCGCTGGAGCTGAAGTGGAAACCCGGACTTAAGGTGGAGGGCGCCATCGCCCTCTGGAAGCGCTTCGGAAAGTCCATGAGGAAGTGGATAATCGTCGATGATGGTGCAGTAGAGCCCATCCTCAACGGCTCCAACCTCCTCCCGGTTGGCATAATCGAGGCGGAGCCGAGTATAAAGTGCGGGGACGACGTTATTCTCATCTCGGAGGATGGAGAGGTCATCGCTACCGGCATAGCGAAGAAGGACTACGAGGGCCTTGCCAACAGGGAGCGCGGCACCGGTGTGAAGGTCAGGCGGCAGAAGTCCATCAACTACCGCGAGGGAAGGAAGGCCACGATGGAGGACGTCCTCAGGGCAAACGCCATCGAACTGGAGAAGAAGGTGATGGAAGCGAGGCGCTTCATGAGGAAGACCGCGAACAGGTACTCGGACCTTCCGGTCGCTGTGGCATTCTCCGGCGGGAAGGACAGCTTGGCGGTCCTTGGACTTGCCCTCGAGGAGTTCGGCGACGAGGGCTTCACAGTCTTCTTCAACAACACAGGCATAGAGTTCCCGGAGACGCTCGAATACGTCGAGGAGCTGAGGAGGGAGCTTGAGCCGAAGGGCATAAAGTTCATCGTTGCCGATGCCGACGACGCCTTCTGGCGCGCCATTCACGTTTTCTCGCCGCCCGGAAGGGACTACCGTTGGTGTTGCAAGGTCACCAAGCTCGGCCCCATAACGATGGCGATAAAGGAGAACTACCCGAAAGGCGTTCTCATGTTCGTCGGCCAGAGGAAGTACGAGAGCATAAAGCGCTTCAAGCAACCCCGCGTTTGGAAGAACCCCTGGGTGCCGAACGAGACCGGGGCATCGCCCATATTCCACTGGCGCGCGCTGGAGGTCTGGCTCTACATCTTCAGCCGGAACCTCAAGTACAACCCGCTCTACGAGGACAGGCTCGACAGGATAGGCTGCTTCCTCTGCCCGAGCGCTTCACTCGCCGAAATCTACACCCTCAAGGAGGAGAAGCCCGAGCTGTGGGCCAGATGGGAGAACGAGCTCAAGCGCTGGCAAAAACGCTTCGACATGCCGGACGAGTGGATAACCTACGGCTTCTGGCGCTGGAAGAAGCTTAGCAAGGGCGAGAAGGCGATAGCGAGGGAGCTTGGCGTCGAGGTTCCCGAGGAGCGCTCCTGGGAACCCGTGAGGTATTCGATGGTGGAGAACGACGACGGCACCTTCACGGTTCGCTTCAACACCGTCGTCAACCTCGACAGGATTCGCGAGGTCGCCCCCATACTCGGCGAGGTCGAGGAGGGCGAAAACTACATAAGAGCGGGTGACGTCCTCTTCAGGGAGGATGGGGCTTACACAGGGGACTTCAACGAGGGAGTCCAGGCTTACTACCTCGTCAAGCGCGCCTACGAGTGCGTCGGATGCGGCGTCTGTGTCGGCAAGTGCCCGGAGGGGGCGCTCAGCATAGACCCGAGGAGCAGGAAGATCGTCGTGAACCCCGAACTCTGCACCCACTGCCGGGAGTGTATGGACGTATGCCCGCTGTTGAAAATAAAGAACCCCGAAGAAGGAAGCCAGCTTTAATCGGGTTAGTCCTTGCCCTCCTCCTCTCATCGTTCCTTTTCCAAGCCATCCCCCCGGTTATTGCCCAGGAGTACGACTACGAGATAAACGCCTACGCGGTTTATTTCGATGTGCTTTCCCCAGAGAACGTCGAGGAGACCATCGAGATCGACATAACCTCCCAGACTAACCTCAGCCAGTACGTTATCTACACGGAC
>JAMOTW010000133.1 GCA_027062125.1 Thermococcus sp. | reverse complement strand
GCCCCGCTGTTCCTCCCCCTGCCGAGAGCCCGGGCGAGCTTTTCCACAGGGATTTTCAGGCCGTTGAGCCTCGCTACTCCCACCGCAACGGCGAGACTTAACTGGGTGGTCGAGCCGAGCCCGATGTGTCTCGGAATGGCCCTCCTAACCTCAACGCGGTAGTTCACTCCCGTTTCGTAGGCGGAGTTCATCCTCTTGAGCGCGGTCTCTATCGTCTCCCTATCCTCGCCCTCGGCGACTATCTCCATTCTCTCCCCCTCGGTTATCCTCACCTCATAGCCCCCTTCGAGGGCCACGCCGAGGCTTCCGAAGCGCCGCCCGAAGACCGCCGCCGGGTCGATGAGCCCCATGTGAAGCCTCCTCGGAGTGCGGATTATCATGAGCACCACCTGAAGACGTTTCTTTTGACCTCTTTTTAACCGTTGACACTCACGCAAAAATTTTTAAGGATTGGTAGCATTACGAACTTAGGTGATAACATGCCGGAGTCCCATGAGATTGGCCTTGAGGAACTCTTAACGTGGCTGCTTTACCTTATGGTCATCATCCTGCCAAGCACTTCGTTAACGGCTACGGGCACCGTGTTGGTAACGGCGGAGGTGTATTTCGTGATATCCGCCGCGAGGGCCGGAAGGAACGTCCTCAGGCCGGAGATACCGGCAGGCATGCTTATTCTAAACGCGGGTTTCATGTCCATCGACATACCGTGGGAGCTTCGTGGGGCTCTCGTTGTGCTCTCGACTCTAACGTTTATACTGTGGGGCCTCAGGGTTACCCTCGAGGTGAAAGCATGAAGTTCGCGGGGATTGACCTGAGTGAGCCCAGGATAATGGGCGTCATCAACGTCTCGCCAGAGAGCTTCTACAAGGGGAGCGTCAGGAACGACGGGGAAGGGCTCATCGAGACCGCGGTGAAGATGGTGGAAGAGGGGGCGGCTTTCATCGACATCGGCACCAAATCCACAGCCCCCTACCTCAAGACCCAGATTCCCGTTGAGGAGGAGGTAAGGCGGGCGGTATGGGCGGTCAAGGCCATTCGCGACCACGTGGACGTGCCAATAAGCATCGACACCACGAGCGCAAAAGTCGCTGAGGAGGCACTCAAAGCCGGGGCGGACATCATAAAAGACGTCACCGGCCTCAAGGGAGACCCGGACATGGCGAAGGTGGCCAGGGACTACGGGGCCCCCGTAATAGTCTGCGCCCACGGCGAGGTCAATGACTTCAGCGACCCGGTTCACACCGTAATAGACCTCCTTCAGGAGAGCCTCGTCATTGCCGGGGAGCACGGAATCGAAGAGCTCGCCGTTGATCCCGCTATCGGCTTCCTCCGCCCCGAGTGGCCGCCCTGGTACGAGTGGGACTCAAAGATACTGGCGAACCTCAACGCCCTTAAAATCCTAGGGAGGCCGATCCTCATAGGCGTCTCGCGGAAGTCCTTCATCGGGGCAATAACCGGGAGGAAAGACCCTGCTGAAAGACTGCCGGGAAGTCTCTCTGCGACGGCAATAGCGGTCTTCAACGGCGCCCACATCGTCAGAACCCACGACGTGAAGGAAACCCTCGACGTGGTGAAGATGGCGGCATTCATGAGGAGGTTTCGGCCTTAAGCTCCTTCGTCTTCTTCCATTCTTCTAGAAGGGTCCCGAGCAGGGAGAGGGCAACGGGGCCAATTATTATACCGACGAAGCCGAAGGCTATGTAGCCGCCGAAGATTCCCACCAGGCTTATGAGCGAGTTGACGCCAGTTTCCCTCTTCCCCAACCTGGAGCGGAGGAGGTAGTCCGGCATCGGGGAAACCAGGACTGCACCGTAGAGGGCAAACACCGCCGCCCCGAGGGTGTCCCCCGAGGTGAACAGGTAAGCCGCCCCCGCCAGCCATATCATCCAGCCGCCGAGAACCGGGAGGAGCTCGAATATCACCGTGAAGATTCCGGCCGCTATGGCCCCTCCAGCGGAGGATATGGAGAAGATGTAGAAGCCAACCGCTATGGCGGCGCCCTTAAGGACGCTCACGGCCAGCCAGCCCCTGAGGAGGTTGTGGAGGGTCTTACCGGCACTTTCGAGGAGCTTGACGGCCAGCTCGCGGTTCTCCCTCGGGAGAAGGGAGTATATCTCCTCCCTGATGGAGCGGGTGTTGACGAGGATGCCGTAGAAGGCGAAGACCATCACTATCGCCTGGAGTGCCAGCTTGGGGAGGGAGTAGGTGTAGCCCAGCACGTACTCCTCGAACCTCCGGGAAATATCCTCTGCTAGGCGCTTGACGAGCTCGTATATCGCCTCGGGCAGGTTGAACTCGAGGAGCCACTTGAAGAACGCATCTATGTAATAGGCAAGGGACTGCTTGACGTCGTTTATCCAGAGGGCGTAGCCGATTATGAAGAGGAACGTGAGTATCGTCAGGATTCCGGTTATCGTGAAGGCAGAGACACGGTTTCCAACCCTTTTTGAGAGACGCTCGTGGAGGGGGTAGAGGATGTAGGCGAGGGTAACCGCCAGGATTAGGGGAGAAAGGATAGGGCTAACCGTCTCCCACACGAGGTAGAGGACGACGAGTGATATAACTATCCAAACGGCCGCTTCAAGCTCCATCCAGCATCCCCAGGTACTTCAGTATGAGCTCCCTCGCCGAGGGCTTGTTGAAGACGAGCAGGTAGCCGTCCTCCCTGAGTACAAAGTTCTTCCCCAGGGCTAATAAGCCTTTCTTGAGTTTGTGGACCTCGGCCTTCTCTAGGTCTATGGCTTCCCTGATCTCCTCGGGGGCGTCTATGCTTTCGATGGCCTTCTCGAGCCTGTTCCTGACGCTCTGATTCATGAACTTTATCGGGCTCGGGCGGAACCCCTCGGCATTTATTTCGGCGGCGTCCATGTATATCCCCCAGAACTCCTTGGCACACTCAAAGGGATAGACGTAGTCCTCCCCGTAGTCGGGAAGGTAGAGCTCCCGGATTATGGCAAGGAGAAGCCTTCTGGCATCTTTTCCGTAGAACTCGATCCGGAGGTTGAACTTCCCGTCCTCGAAGCCGTTCTCAAACACCTCCAGCTTCTCCTCGCAGAGCATGGGCACCACCTCAGCCCTTCACGTAGGCGTTAACGTAGCGGGGGTCGAGGAGGAGCGCGGTGCTTCCGAATACACCAAAATCGGAGGAGTGCTCGCCTTTGTATATCACCACCCTCGGCCTGGGGACGTTCAGGATCTCGGAGAGGACTTTGATGGCGTAGTCGAGGTCCCCCGTCTCGTCGACGAGCGAACCGGTCACGTTCATGGCGAACCACGTCTGACCGGTCGCGTACTTCCTCGTCTCGTTGATGGGCATGCTCCTCCCGGAGCTGACCGCCTGGAGGAAGGCCTGGAAGTAGGTGTCTATGCTGTTCGCTATCATCTCGCGCTCTTCCTCGGTGAGGCCGCGCCACTCGGCGCCCATGTCCTTGTAGGGGCCGGTCTTGAAGACGTCAACTTTTATGCCGTTCATCTCGTAGTTCTTCTGGAGGTCGTAGTGGACGTAGATAACGCCTATGCTCCCGACCTCCGCCAATGGATCTGCTATTATCTTCTCCGCGCCGACGGCGATGTAGTAACCGCCTGAAGCCGCTATTCCGCCGGTATAGGCGACAACCGGCTTGATGAGGTCGAGCTTTCTCACGGTGGCGTATATCTCGCGCACCGGGGCCACGTATCCGCCGGGGCTCTCTATCCAGAGGACCACCCCGCCGATGGAGTCGTTCTTCGCTATGTCCCTGAGGACCGAAACCACCTGCAGGGCAGTGTAGTCGTCGATGAGGCCGAATACAGGAACCACCGCAATGGTGGTGTTGCCCTCGGGCATGTTCTCCTCCCTGAGCTGGGCCTTGAGGAAGTCGAGCTGTCTCTGAAGCTCCTCGATCTGAAGTTTGTACGCCGTCTCGTTGCAGGTGGTGTTGAGGGACGTCTCAACGACGACGGGGGAAACGTTCGAGGGCGTGTAGGATTTGAGCTCGGAGTTCTGCATGTAGAGCAGAACCACCGCTACGCTCGAGACCGCAAGCAGGAGTATTAGAACCGCGGAGATGTACTTCCAGATGTTCTCCCTCATTCACTCACCCGGAAGATTTTACGCGCCCGCCTTTTAAGGCTGTCCCTCGGTAAGCTTTTATATCCAGCGGTGCACTTTCCCCTTAGGTGATAGCATGGAGATAGGAATCACAGTCTACCCGCACTTCGTCACCAAGGATAAGACGCTGGCCTCGATACTGGCTGACGTCAAGATAAAGAACTACGACTTCGTTTCGATATTCCCCCACACCCTCGGTCTCATAATGAACGGCGTCGTCGTCGAGAAGAAGCTCAGGAACGTCGAGACAACGCTGAGGGGCGTTGGAATCGACTACACCGTCAGGATGCCCACCTCGGTGAACCTGCGCGACCACATCTACTACACAAGGCACTTCCGCGTTGCGAGGGCAGTGGCGGACGTGGCAATAAAGCTCGGGGCGAAGGTAATCGTCATGCAGAGCGGCAGGACGGGAAGGCTCGACCTGGAGATAGAGGCCATCCAGCAGCTCGCCGATATGGTGGCGCCCTTCGGGATAAAGATCGCCCTCGAGAACACGTTCAGCGTCAAGGACACGCTCTACGTCGTCGAGAACGTGGACAGGAAAAACGTCGGCTTCGCACTCGACGTCGCCCACGCCTTCCTCAGCGCCCAGGGAGATGCGGACAAGTTGCTCGAGGACGTCAAGCTCGGAACCGACAAGACGATAATCCTCATGATACACGACAACTTCGGAAAGCTCTTCCCTCAGGTCGAGCCGGAAGACGCCCTCGCCTACGGAGTCGGCGACCTTCACCTGCTCCCCGGCGAGGGGAGCATACCCTTCGGAAAGGTGCTGAGACTCTTCGGCGAGGTTCCACTCCTCCTGAAGGTCAAGGACCCCGAGAAGTTCTCGAAGGTCCCGACGAAGCAGGGGCTGATAGAGCTGCTGACGAGCCTATAGCCCCAGCCTCTCCCCTATTACCCTGAAAACCTCCGCAAAGGCCCGCCCTATCGCTTCCTTCCTCCTCGAAAAGTGCGTGACGTCCTCGGTGAAGTTCGCCCTCAGAATCTCGACGGCTTCCTCCACCGTTATCTTCCCCTCGAGCCACGCGTAGGCGAAGATTGCTTCGGCTATATCGCCCTTCCCGTGCTTGTCGGTCCTCGGCGGAACGACGTGCCTCAGCCCGGCCAGCTCGAGGGCTATCGTGAGAGAGGCGTTGGGAACCCTCTCCCCGGTGGGTCTGCCCAGGTACTCGCTCAATGCGAGAGAGAAGACGAAGTTGACCAGTGAATCTCCGAACTTTGAAAGCCCCTTATCGGTGAAGTTTCTCTCGTACCTCAAGCTCTCACCCAAACCCTCTCCGAGAACCAGGCTTTAAGGCTTTTGAGGTACGGAAGGGTGCTTCCCAGGACGATGGTGTAGAGGAGCAGGGTCAGGCCAAGGGAGTAGAGAACGTACGGGACGTCCCCACCGACCCC
>JAMOTW010000132.1 GCA_027062125.1 Thermococcus sp. | reverse complement strand
TTTGTCCGGCATATAGGAAATTAAGGGTACCACTTTTTTAGGTTTTTGGTACCCTAACTTTCCTTTTTCAGGAACTTTTCGGCATCTTCAAAGCGCCCCTCCCTCAACAGGTGGGCAGTCCAGAGGTAAAGGCCAAGGGTTTCGAGTTCTCCCCTTTCGGCGAGCTCCTCAGAGCGTTTGAACATATCCTCAACGGCGCTCTGGACAGCTTCCTTAGAATAGCCCGCGTACTTAAGGCCGTTCAGGATGCCGAGGAGCTTCTGGGCTTCGAGGGTGATGTTTTTTGGTGCTGGTTTCTTCTCTTTCGGGAGTTCTGGTTTTTCTTTTCGTTCCCCTTCTCGAAGTCCTGCTAGGAACTTAATCAGATCTTCGTTGTGTACTGCACTTACTAGCATTGGGTTGCTATCGAGGTGATGTGTCTTTACTTTTCCTTGCAGTTCTTCTGCTACTATTTTTTTCGCAAGATCTCTCGCTTTCTTCAGTGCGTATTCCACATCTTCCTCTGTTATTCCCCGTATTCTTGTGGCTGCAAGTAGTTCTGGATATAACTCTTTCGCCATTTTTTCTAGGTTTTCATCTTTCGCGAACTCATCGAAGTCCTTTAGTATCCTTCCTCGGTTCGGCATTTTTGTCTCGTCATTTGCGTATTTATCCTTTATTACGTGCGCTTCTCTTTCTACAGCGAACTTGTCCAACATTTTCCCGGACATTTCTCCGAGAGCGTCTCTCTCTATGCTTCCGCTGGGCGTACCTCTGTGAAGTAGGTGTGTCACAGCCAACTGGAAAAGAAGGTGATACAAGAGAGCGTCTTTGGGCGTTTTCGCAACGCGTGGGATCTGGGTAGTGCGCTGTCCCTCTTTTCTCCACTCACTCTTGAAATATGGTGTGTGTGGTCCATCCCATACATAGTTATTCCGAAATCCGCATTATCTCTGAATTTTTTTATCCTGTGGTGAATTTCTTCATACGCCTGCGCGAGCGTTGCTTCCGGCCAAATCTCCCTGTATATGTATGCTTCAATCTCCTCTTTTCTTTTCTTAAATAATCCTTCCTTTATCCAGCGGATCCTTTTTGTTTTCCCGACTATCGCACCTTTAGCCATTTTGTACCACCACGGTTGTTTACTTGTAGTGCTTAATTACCCCCAATCTTGATTAACTTTTCGAAATCCTCAAGATCCCAGACGAGCCAGCCCTCATTCTTTAACTCCTCTTTCCCCTCAACGCTCTTAGCCACCAGTCTGTAGTTCTTCTCCCAATCGTCCAACCCTACTAACTGGCTCTTCCTCTCCAAGTCCCTCAAAATTCCCCTCGCTTCCCTCTCGCTTAAATCCTTCCACTTCACCTCGACAAGCAAAGCCTTCCTCTCGCGCTCATTGAGAGCGACTAAATCAATCTTCCCACCCTTCCCCCACCACCGGCCGATTTTCGTGAACCTGAAAGGCAGTTTTCCTGCCCTGTTCAGCTTGATTAAAAAGTCCTTTGCAATATTTTCGAAAACCCAGCCGAGATACTCGCTCAGGTTCTCCATCACAAGCTCCACCAGAAAATCGCCCTGTCCAGTCTCTATCAAGTCCACGTTCGGGTGGACGTAGCGGAACCAGAAGGCGAAGTAGGGGTCGGCTATATAGTACCGTCCCTTCCGGCTTTTCCTGCTCGCGGTAACGGGAAGCTCGCGCCTCACGAAGCCCAAGTCAATCAAAACGCTCAGGTACTTGGCCACGGTTCCGCGCTCAAGGCCGGTCTCGTTGGTTATCTCGCCGAGGGTCGTTTTTCCCCTTGCTATTGCTTCCATCACCGCGAAGTAGTTCCTCGGTTCTTCAAGCTCCTCCATGAGGACGAAGCGAGCATCGCCATAGAGGAAGGAATCCGGACGGAAGTAGGCCTTTAGGTTCTCTTCAATGTCCCTTGAGTCGTCGAACTCCAGCAGATAGGCCGGCGTTCCACCGAGGATTCCATAGGCCCTAACGAACTCCTCAAGCGGGTACTTTGGCAGAAATGACCTCGCCTCGAAGAAGCCCAGCGGGTTCACCTTCAGCTGTGCCGTCCTCCTGCCGTAAACGGGACTCTTATAGCCGAGTAGCTTCTCCATCATCGAGACGCTTGAGCCACAGATTACGAGGAAGATTTGACTTCTGCTCAGCTTCAAATCCCAGTACTCCTGAAGAATCGAGGGCAGGGCAGGGTTTGCCTTCACCAGATATGGAAACTCGTCAATAACGACCACAAGTCTCTCACCACTTTTTTGAGTGAGGTACTCGAAGAAGGCGTCCCAGCTCTGAAATGGGTTTTTGGAAAGAAACTCGTCGTTGAAGTGCTCCGCAAGTCTCTGGGAAAACCGCCTGAGGTTCTCGGCCTCGCTCGTCTCCCTCGCGAGGAGGTAAATTCCACCATTCCTCCTCAGGAACTCAAGGAGGAGTGCCGTTTTTCCAACCCTCCGCCTTCCGTAAACGACTATGAACTCGGCCTTTCCCTTTCTGAGTCTCCCTTCGAGCAGGCCAAGTTCGGCCCTCCTGTTGATGAACATAATTTACTCACCAGTAATTTACTTGCAGGTAAATTATTTAAAGGTTGTGTTGAACCGTGAGGGGATGGTGGAATGAACACGCTGATCACGTGGAAGAGTTCTCCAAGGATGGTATCAACCTTTGATCTCGAACTCCACGCTCGCGTTCCTGCAGCCCATCGGCGGGCCGCAGATTCTCTTCACGAGCCTGTACCTCCCGGGAGGAAGATCCGGATAGGGGCGGGGCTCTCCGGGGGATTCATTTTCCGGCAGGTATTTCAGGTCAACATTCTGCTTCCAGGAGTAGAAGGGCGGGAGGTCGTAGAGCCTCGATATGAAGAAAAACGGGGTTCTTACTCCAACCCAGCTCCCATTCTCCCACCGGTAGAGGAGGTAGCCCTGGCCGAAGTAGATGGGCGTTAAACCGACGTTACTTATCGTCAGTTCCGGCTCTTCTCCGGGGGAATACGTGGACTTATCGAGGCCCATCATGAAGTGCGGCCCGGTGAGTCCCCAGAAAAGAAGTATCAGGAGGACTATTCCGGCGTTCCTCTTCCACCTCATCCGACCACCTCAAACTCGGCTGAGAGCCTTATCTCGTCACTCCTGGCCCCGCGTGTTCCGGCGTAGAGAATTCCAAGAATGAGAACGAAGACGGCGAAAACGACCAGGGTCCGATTCACCGGCCCGCCCCCATCAGCCCCTCACGTCGAACTCGGCCCACCCTTCAATCCCCATGCTCCTCTTGTTCACCGGGTCGGTAACCACTACGGTTTTCTCTATCTTGTAATGGCCCGGCTCGAGGTTGAGGTGGGCCAGGTTCACCTTCTGCTCCCAGCTCTTCCCGGGCTCGATTACGACCGCGACCTCAATGAACATCAGGTCCACCGGGACCTCCTTCCACGTCCCGTTCTCCAGTTTATAGATCCTGAAGGCGTAGCCCGTCGTGAAGTTGGCGTTTCCGTTGTTGGTTATCGTTATGACCATCGTGTCGTTGGGGGAGTAAACGGTCTTGTCGAGCTTCATGGGGTTTTCAGGGGGCGTTGTAACCGCAGGTTCGTCCTTTGGGGGAAGGTCCGAGGTCCCTCCCCCGTTGGGGGAGTCACTGACGGCGTTTCCCGATGAGGCAAGGTAGTATCCAACCGGAATCAGAAGGACTATCAGCAGAACGGGAATAATCTTCCTCACGCCGCACCACCAGATAAGAGTGCGCAAAAATCCTTTTAACCCTTCCCAACGCTTCAAACGGGATTGCAGCGAAAAGGGAGAAAAGAAATCACTCCCTGAGCGGGAGTCCATAGTCGAAGGAGTAGTAAACCCTCTGGAAGTTCATCCTGAAGTAGAAGACGTCGCGCTCGACCTTCTTCGGGTCCTCCTTGTCTATGAGGACGCGCTTGATGAAGTGCGCTATCTCCTTCATGTCGTCCTCCATCATTCCAACGCGGGTCATCTCCTGGACGCCTATGCGCAGGCCGCTCGGCTTCTCGACCTTCTCGAGCGGGTCCCAGGGCAGGAGGTTCTTGTTGAGGATTATGCCGGCCTCCTCGAGGAGCGGTGCGGCCCAGCCTCCAGCAGCGGGGTGGAGGTCGCTGACATCAACGATGACCTGGTGGCTCTCGGTGTAGCCCTTGTCCTCACCGATGACCTTGAAGCCCTCCTCTGCCAGAGCTTCGGCGAGGGCCTTGGCGTTCTTGACGATCTGGGCCGCGTACTTCTGGCCGTACTCGAGCATCTCCGCCGCGGTGATGGTCTTTCCGGCCATGTGGTGGAGGTGGTGGTTGCTGAGGACGCCCGGGAAGATGGCCCACTGGAGCTTGGCTATCTCCTCGGTCTCGCCAAAGCGCTTGTAGATGATGACACCGCCCTGCGGTCCCGGGAAGGTCTTGTGGGTCGAGGCGGTGATTATGTCAACGCCCTCCCTGAGTGGGTCCTGGAACTGCTTTCCAGCGATGAGACCGAGAACGTGGGCGGCATCGTACATGACGTAGGCGCCAACCTCCTTGGCGACCGGGGCGAGCTCCTTGACCGGGTGCGGGAACGGGAAGAGCGAGCCGCCGAAGACAACTATCTTGGGCTCAAGCTCGCGGATGAGCTTCTCGGCCTTGTCAACGTCGATGTTGAACTCCTCGTTGTCGAAGGGCCAGGTGTGGACCTCAAGGCCGCGCATTCCGGCGGCACCGAAGGGCATGTGGCTTATGTGGCCGCCGTGGCTGGTGTGGAGAACGATGGCCTTGTCGCCCGGCTGGGTGAGGCCGAAGAAGACCGCCTGGTTGGCGTTGGTTCCGGAAATCGGTCTCAGGTCGGCGAAGTCGCTTCCGAAGAGCTTGGTGAAGAGCTCGACACCGATGAGCTCGACCTCATCAACGTACTTGCAGCCCTGGTAGTAACGGGCCCTGGGCCAGCCCTCGGCGTACTTGTGCATGAAACCGCTCGCCACCGCACGGGTGACGCTCGGAGAAGTTACGTTTTCGCTTGCGATGAGGTTTATCGTGTGGCTCCTCCACTTCTCGTGGTCCTCAAGAAAGCCCATAACCCTGTCGCGGTACTCCTTATACCCTTCAGCCATGGGAAACACCTCGATGGGGATTTGAGCGCTGGGAATATAAATCTTACCGCATGTGTTCACGTGTACAGAAAAGGACAGCCTGCTGCAGCCGATGAGGCAGGGATGGGCGGTTTAGAAAGGGGTCAGCGGCGGAGCCTCGCCGCCACCCACATCAGGATTGGAAGCACTATAAACGCCAGCATGTCGCCGGTGTCGCCCGCGAACGCGAGCACGTCGGCGAAGTTTCTGACGCCCGCGAAGTACACCGCGGCGGGGGGAACGACGGTCAGGGCCCACGCGGCTTTTCTGCTCAGCTTCACGAACTCCTCGGTGTTGCTCTGCTGTGCCAGTGCGATGCCTATGT
Source organism: Thermococcus sp. (assembly GCA_027062125.1). Taxonomy (GTDB): domain Archaea; phylum Methanobacteriota_B; class Thermococci; order Thermococcales; family Thermococcaceae; genus Thermococcus. Next base: position 90 of record JAMOTW010000132.1, on the reverse strand, counting down.
AGCTCGTGGTTATAGCGAGGAGCGGGATGAGGTTGCCGACGATTCTGCCGAGGTGGCCGTAGAGCAGTTCGAGCCCCTGGGTGGCTATCT
>JAMOTW010000131.1 GCA_027062125.1 Thermococcus sp. | reverse complement strand
TGGATGTAAAAACGCTTCCTGGAAGGGCAACGGTAATAGTCGGCCCGAGAAGGGCGGGGAAGACCTACTACCTCTTCTCCCTCGTTGATAAAAACGCTCCCGAGCGCTACCTCTACGTGGATTTCGAGCACCCGATCTTCCACCCCATGACGCCAAGGGACTTCATAGAGGTTCTCGACGCTTATCGCGAGCTTTACCCGGAGATAAAAAGGCCAGTTGTGATGCTCGACGAAGTCCAAGCCATCCCGGACTGGGAGAGAATCGTCCGCTATCTCCTCGACGAAGACTATACCGTATACGTTACAGGCTCGTCCTCAAAGCTGCTCTCCCGCGAGGTGGCGACCCACCTGCGGGGTCGCTCATTAACTTACACCCTCTTCCCGCTCTCCTTCAGGGAGTTCCTGCGCTTTAAGGGAGTCGAGTATCGAGGAAAGAAGTTCTATCAGAATCTGACAAGGATAAACCGCCTCTTAGAGGAGTACCTCCACTTTGGAGCCTATCCGGAGGTTGCCTTAGCCCCAGAAGACGTGAGGGAGCTCATACTGAGAGACTACCTCGACGTCCTTATAAAGAAGGACGTCCTTGAGAGGCATCGCATTAAGAACGTCCACCTGCTGAACGAGCTCCTCTACTTCTCCCTCAGGGCGTACTCGAAGTACGTCTCCTTTGACTCTCTCTACCGGCTCTTCAAGGGCAGGTTGAAGGTAACGAAGAGGACAATAGCCAACTACTTCGCCTACCTTGAGGAGGCCTTCGCACTCTTCCTCGTGAGGAAGTACGGGCGCTCGCCCAAGGGACGAATCGTCGCCCCAAGGAAGCTCTATCTAATCGATACAGGACTGCCCATCTTCGGCGAGAAAGATATGGCGAGAGATGCAGAGAACACTGTCTTCCTTGAGCTTATGAGGAGGTATTCGACGAGAGCGGGAGTCGAGATTACCTACTGGAAGGACGAGAACGGGAGAGAGGTTGACTTCGTGATTTCGGAGAACGGAAAAGCCAAGGAGCTGATTCAGGTTAGTCTCAGGCTTGAAGATGAAAAAACGAGAGGGAGAGAGTTTCTGGCTTTGCTTCACGCGTCGAAGAGACTAGGCTGTAAAAACCTGAAGGTGATAACGCTCGGAGAGGAGGGCATTGAGAAGGTGGCGCTCTACGGGATGGAGGGAAGAATAAAACTGGTCCCTCTCACGCACTGGCTCCTCCAGGAAGCATGAGATGCCGAGATTTTTAAATGTATCACGACCTGAAATCCCTTGGCAAAACTTTTTATTCTCCACCCACATACCCAACCCCCGGCTAAAGGGGGGAGAAAAAATGAAGTTCTGTCCAAAGTGCGGTAACCTCATGCTTCCGGACAGGAAGAGGAAGGTCTGGGTCTGCCGCTCATGTGGCCACGAGGAGCCCTTCGACGAGGAGAAGGACAGGGAGAAGACGAAGATTACCCAGAAGGTCGAACACAAGCCTGATGAGGGAATAATAATAGTCGAGCAGGATTTGAAGACACTCCCGACCACCAAGGTCACCTGCCCCAAGTGCGGCAACGATACGGCCTACTGGTGGGAGATGCAGACGAGGGCGGGCGATGAGCCGAGCACGATATTCTACAAGTGCACCAAGTGCGGCCACGTCTGGAGGGCCTACGAGTGAAGGATGAGAAACTCGAGAAGGAGACCCTAAGGAAGCTCGCGGAGAAGGCCCTGAAGGAGCTTGAGGAGGCCTACAGGAGGATACCCGACACCGACAACGGAAAAGCTTATTTATTCCGCGGGAAAGAAAGGGTTAGGCTGATGCTCGATATATTAAAGGAGGGGTAAAGATGCCGTTCGAGATAGTTTTTGATGGTGCCAAGGATTTCGCCGATCTTATAGCCACCGCAAGCAACCTCATCGATGAGGCCGCCTTCAAGATAACCGAGGAAGGAATTGGGATGCGCGCTATGGACCCGAGCAGGGTCGTCCTCATCGACCTCAACCTCCCGGAGAGCATCTTCTCCAAGTACGAGGTCGAGGAAGAGGAGACCGTTGGAGTGAACATGGATCACTTCAAGAAGATCCTCAAGCGCGGGAAGAACAAGGACACACTCATACTCAGGAAGGGCGACGAGAACTTCCTCGAGATAACCTTCGAGGGCACCGCCAAGAGGACCTTCCGCCTTCCGCTCATAGAGGTCGAGGAGCTCGAGCTCGACCTTCCGGAGCTTCCCTTCACTGCCAAGGTCGTCGTCCTCGGCGAGGTTCTCAAGGAGGCCGTCAAGGATGCCTCCCTCGTCAGCGACGCGATGAAGTTCATCGCCACCGAGAACGAGTTCACCATGAAGGCCGAGGGTGAGACCAACGAGGTCGAGATAAAGCTCACCCTTGAGGACGAGGGCCTGCTCGACCTCGAGGTCGAGGAAGAAACGAAGAGCGCCTATGGAATCAGCTACCTTGCCGACATGATAAAGGGCATCGGGAAGGCCGACGAGGTCATAATCAAGTTCGGCAACGAGATGCCGCTCCAGATGGAGTACCCGATAAGGGACGAGGGCAAGCTGATATTCCTCCTCGCGCCGCGCGTTGAGGACTGATTCCCTTTCCTTTCTCCCCTTAGGCTGGTGGTAGCGTGGACATCGTCAAGCTCAGGGAACTGCTGGAACAGGAGCTTTCCTCCCAGGACCTCGCGGAGGTTGGGGAGGAGTTCTACAGGGAGTTCGACAGCCTCATCAAGGCCCTCAAGCTCAGCGCCGAGAGCTCCCGCGAGAGGGGAGAGGACGTTGAAGAAAGGCTTTATTTAGCGCAGCTCGAGATAGCGGAGAGGCTCGCCCGAGAGATAATAAAAATCAGGCTCCATAAAATCGTTGACCTCGCGGTCGAAGGCATCCCCTCCGAGATGACTGAGGAAGAGAGGAAGATATTCACGATTCTGAGGGCGTTCATAGAGCGCGAGGAGCTCGAGGGGCTCAGCGTCCCCACTCCCGGGAAAGAGACCGCCCAGACCGTGTCCGAAGTCGCCACAAAGGCTCCCGAGCTCGAGAAGAGCATCCCGAGGGAGGCGTACATAATCAAGGTTGACCTGCCGAGGGTACTCGACCCCGAGCTGAGGGAGTACGGACCTTTCAAAGCTGGTGACTTGGTCATCATCCCGAGGAGCATCGCAAAGGTCCTGCTCGAGAGGGACGCGGCAGAGAGGATTAAAATCTCCCCGTGAGGGACCATGCCCTTCTCGGTCTGCATGCGGGACTGCTACGACACCTGCTCGATGGTGAGCGAGTTCAAGAACGGAAGGCTCACCGTCAGGGGAAATCCCAGGCATCCAGTAACCGCTGGTTTCCTCTGCCCAAAGGGGGCGCTTCTCCCAAAATGGTTCCACGCTGATGACAGGCTCAAAAGACCGCTCATAAGAACCGGCGAGAGGGGGAGCGGGGAGTTCAGGGAAACAGGCTGGGAAGAGGCGATTGGACTGGTTGCCGAAAAGCTCAGGGAAACCATTGAAGCGCATGGGAGCGAGAGCGTCCTCGTTTACCAGTACGCTGGCGACAGGGGCGTTGTGAATTACGCCTTTCCGCTGAGGCTCTTTCACTACCTCAACACGGCCATGCTGGATTACGGCGTCTGCGACAGGGCTGGACAGGAGGCTCTAAATGATGTCTACGGGACGGCAGTTGGAATGGACCCGGAGGAGCTCAAAAACCAGAAGCTAATCATCTACTGGGGCATCAACGCCTTCTGGACGAACCTTCACGGCTTTGCCCTCGCCAAGAAGAACAACCTCGAAATCTGGACGGTTGACGTCGTCAGAACCGAAACGGCCAAGCGCTCCGACAGGTTCTTCCGGATAAGGCCCGATACGGACGTTCTGCTCGCGCTGGGCGTTGCGAAGGTCCTCATAGAAGAAAACCTCTACGATAGTGACTTCGTCCGCGAGAACGTTTATGGCTTTGAAGAATTCAAGAATTATGTAAAAACGCTATCGCTTGATTATGTAAGTCGGGAGACGGGTCTGAGCGTTGGAGAGATAGAGGAGTTCGCGGGTGAATACGCCGAGAGGAGGGGGATAATCCACATCGGCTACGGCTTTCAGCGTTCTTTAGCCGGCGGGGAAGCGGTCAGGGCCATAGCAATCCTTCCAGCGTTGGTGGGCCATCGCTTCGGCTTCATCTACGACATGAAGACGATAGACAAGTCCTATGCAGAGGGCGCATTCCTGAGAACGAAGCCTGCCAAGAGAATCCCCCAGATGAAGCTTGCCGAGTACATCGAGAGGGGAGAGATAAAGTTCCTCTACGTCTACAACTCCAACCCCCTCGCTAGCCTGCCGAATCAAAACCGGCTGAGGAAGGCTTTGAGGGAGAGTGACGTTTTCGTGGTTACACATGATATCTTCCTCACCGACACGGCCCTGTACTCGGACGTTGTCCTCCCGGCGAATACCTTCTTCGAGAGGCTCGACATCTCCGATTCCTACTATCACCGTTACATATCCCTAAACGAGCCTGTTGCAAGGCTATACGGCAAGAGCAACAGCGAGGTAACGAGGCTTTTGGCGAAGGCCCTCGGAATAGAGAACCCCCACCTCTACGAGAGTGACGAGGAAGTGATAAGGAAAATCCTCGAACTCAACGGGTTGAGCTGGAAGGAGCTGAAGGCAAAGGGCTTCGTTAAAATTCCAGAGGGACCGAGAGGGTGGGGGACACCGAGCGGAAAAATCGGGTTCTTCTCGCGGAGGGCCGTTGAGAGGGGCCTAAGCCCGTTTCCGGAATACTGGAGGTTTGAAGGAAAGTACCCGCTCAGGCTTCTCACCCCGACCCACAGGATGACGATAACCAGCCAGTACCACAACACCCACGGCATGATAGACCCGAACCTCCACATCAACCCTGTGGATGCTGTAGAGAGGGGAATTAAGGACGGTGACGCCGTTGAGGTCTTCAACGACTATGGCAGAATAAGGACGAGGGCAAAGCTCAGCGCCGACGTCCCCAAGGGAGTCGTCCTCCTCTACAAGGCATTCTGGGTCAAACTCCTTGGCTGGAACGCGAACTTCCTCACGACCGATGAAACCGTCCAAAACTACGGCAATGGCTCTGCCTATCATTCAACCTGGGTGGACGTAAGGAAGGTTTAAGGCGAAATGAGGATTTTCTGAGCTGATTTCTGACAAACTCTCTCTGAACCTTTCTTCACAATGACGACCAATGGAGTACATTCTTTGCACGGCTAACCGGTGGGCTCTTAAAGAGCTTGGATATTCGACAAAATTAATACCGTTAGACGAACCGAAAGATTTATATATTCGAACCTTCATGGTTTATAGTGAAGACGACACAGAAAAAGAAGAGGTGATGAAAGATGGTCGTCATAGGAGAAAAGTTCCCGGAAGTTGAGGTTAAGACCACCCACGGAGTGATAAAACTCCCGGACTACTTCGCCGAGCAGGGCAAGTGGTTCGTGCTCTTCAGCCACCCGGCCGACTTCACCCCGGTCTGTACGACCGAGTTCTACGCGATGCAGAAGCGCGTTGAGGAGTTCAGGAAGCTCGGCGTTGAGCCGATCGGGCTGAGCGTTGACCAGGTCTTC
>JAMOTW010000130.1 GCA_027062125.1 Thermococcus sp. | reverse complement strand
GATGTAGTAGAGGTAACCGTCCTCCTCGACGTAGCCGACTTCAGCCTTGGCCAGACTCGTCCTGCAGCGCGGGCACCAGTAGACCGGGTGCTCGGAGCGGTAGAGCATGCCCTTCTTGTAGAACTCGAGGAGGGACTTCTGAACTGCCGCCTTATACCAGTCGTCCATCGTGTGGTACTCCAAGTCCCAGTCGGCCGAGTAGCCTATCCTGATGAACTGGTTTCTCATCGCCTCGATGGCCTGCCAGGTCCACTCGATACACTTCTGAAGGAACTTCTCCGGTTCGTCCTTGCTTATTCCGAACTCCTTCTCCACCTTTAGCTCCGTTGGAAGCCCGTGGTTGTCGAAGCCCTGCGGGAAGAGCACGTTGTAGCCGGTCATCCTCTTGTAGCGCGCTATGATGTCGATCCAGGTGTGGCTGAGCACGTGACCGAGGTGGAGCGTTCCGCTCGTGAACGGGGGCGGGGTGTCTATCGCGTAGCTCGGCCTCTTCTCGTCGAGCTCGTACTTGTAGATTTTCTCATCCAGCCAGAACTTCTGCCACTTCGGTTCAATCTCGTTCGGGTCGTAGGTCTTAGGAAGCATGGGCATCACCTTTTCGGTTTTTTGAAGATGGGTTACCCTCAGAAGGGCGGCTTAAAAATCTTAGCAACGCCGGTGGTGCCGGAGTAAGGGCTAACCAAGAAGCGCGGAACGCGTGGAATTCAAAGGTCGAAATCAGCGTTACGGTGGACGATAGGCACCACCAGGGTATAGAAATGAGCCCGAGGTTTAAAAAGTTTGGGGTTACTTCACCGCCACCAGCCAGTATCTCCTGTCGTTGGGCCTCAACTCGTGGAGGTCCCCGTAGATTTTGACTCGCCTGAAGTGCTTCTCGGCCAAAAGCCTCATCTCTCGTGGGGTGTAGATGTTGAGCTCATCGTCCACCATGAAGGCCCTAACGCTCCCGTCGGGCTTCACTATCTGCACGAGCCTCTTGAAGTGGAGCTTTTGTGTCGCCGGCTCCACCTCGCGCCAGTCGGTTATGATTAACCGCTCATCGCCCTTCCGTTCGTCCCACACTATCGGGCCGTCCCTTCCGCCGTAATACCAGCACGGGAAGTCGGCGATGAAAACTCCTCCCGGTTTCAGTGCTTGGTTTACCGAATTAAATAATTCCTGAATTGCCGAATCATCGAAATACATGATGGACGAGAAGAACATCGTCACGGCGTCAAATTTCTCCTCAAAATCAATTTCGAGCGCGTCTCCTCGAATGAATTCTATTTTCAGTCCCCCTCCTTCGGCCTTTCTTCTCGCGACGGCGAGCATCTCCTCGTGGAGGTCGAGGCCGGTAACCTGATACCCACGCCTCGCGAGTTCGAGCGTTGGGATTCCGGTTCCGCAGGCGAGGTCTAAGATTTTCCTTACTTCTCGCTCGGCTTCATTCTCGAAGAGTCCCTCCACGAAGTCTATCTCTTTCCCAATTCGCTCGACCCTCCTCCTGTAAATCGCGTCGTAGTACTCGGCAAGGGCCGTGTAGAGCTCGTGCATAATACCACCGGCATATGAAGGCAGTTTCAACTTAAATAGTCTCCGACTTATCACCTACAGCTCCCGTGGCCATAGGTTGGTATACATGACGAACCGAGTACCGTTGTCGGTGCTCTCTTTGAGCTTTCTCAGATGAACCCTCTTTGGTGCTGGGCCCTCAACGTGGAGAACGACACGTTCCGGGGGCTGCTTGACCTCGGTGTCGATTCTTATCTCTTTCTCCTTAACCTCGCCTCCGTGGGTTGTTAACCTGACCAGGAGCACTTCGTCCCCCTCAATCTCCCATGAGTACCTTTCCCCTACGGGCACTTTGGCCTTGATGACCAGTAGGGTTCTGACAACCTCACTGCGCCCGAAGATGCCCATGCTGAATGATATCCCCAGTGCCAGCAGCAAAACGGGGGGAACGAGATAGTACAGCTGGCCAAAGTCGATGGTCCTGCCCACGAGGTAGTCCATTGCCCATAAGAACACGAGAACAGAGGTCAGCACAGCGGCTGCCATTACCATCATGGAGGGATACACTACACCCTTGATGTCATCCTGCGGGAGCCCCATCCCCCTCAGCAGTGTCTCTTTTTCCATCAGGTCGCCAACGTAGTCATCAATTATCGAGATGATAACAAGTACGGGAATGTAAAGAAAAGCGGACGTCGTGGAGAGCGTTACGTTGTTCTCAAGGAGCTCCGTGATGTTTGAATAAAACGTGGGGAACGCCACTTCTATCAGCGGGGACGATGCCACTATGAGGTAGACCATGCTGGTGAAGTACGTCAGGGAGATGAGCCATCCGGGGGATTCACCGTTGAGTATAACCACGGCCACCAGGATGGCCACACCCACGACAAGGAGAAGTTTGGGATCGGAGACTCCCAAGCCTTCGAGGTACGAGGTGAGCGGCACCACTGAGGCCAGGATGTTCGAAAGTATGAAAACAAGGGGGATGCAGAGAACGAGCCTTAAAGCCATCAGAACCTGCCGGACGTTCATCTTATCAGCCTCACGGTTCTCGTTATGACGGAGGTTATCCCCTCCCGGCTGGGGTCCCAAAGGATGGGATACGCTCCGAGACCGAAAATGTCCGTGTGGATGCCCCTTTTCTCCAGCAGTATCAGGGAGCTTACCTGCTCATCGAGAAGGGAGTACGTGGACACGTCGAATATCAGCATCGGGAGTTTCATGCTCCTGTATATCGACCTGAGCTGTTTCATACCCTCCTTTAGCCATTTTAGTTGTTCTGGGAGCAGGTTTGAGACGTAGACCACGAGGGGGGTGTATTTAATCAGGACGTACCTGAGGGTTCCGATGGCATGGGCAAAGTCCTCCTCGCTCATCTCGAGTTTTTCCAGCTCCAGTAGGGTCCTGACCATTGTATAGAGCTGCTTTGAGCCAGTGGATGGCATTATCAGCCTTCCGTACCCCATGACGTACAGGCCAACGTTGTAGCCCCTCTTCGTGAAGTAATACGCCAGGGATGAGACGAGCTGAATGCTGTATTCGAGGGGGTTCTCTATGGAGGATCCAACGGGGGAGCCCGTGGCGTCTATTATGAAGAGAACCGTTTTCTTCCCCTCCTTCTCAAATTCGTTGACCAGAATCTCTCCTTTCCTGGCGGAGGCCTTCCAGTTTATGAAGCGTACCGGGTCGCCGGTACGGTAGTCCCTTATCTCCCTGAAATCCGTTGATGACGGTCCCCTGATGGAGACGCTCGTCAGGGGAATCGGTATCTTGGACCTTGTGACAGGTGTTCTCGTCCTCTTGGGAAGGCTTATCAGCGGCAGAACGACGACCTCCGTGTCATCCCCGTAGACACCCCATTGGCTCGGTTTCAGCCCGAATACGTGGTAACCCACCACCTCACTCCTTCTGAGCAGGTACCTGCCCCTTTTACCGGGTTTGATCGTGTACTCATACTCCACGTCCAGCTTTTTGGGCCCCTTGAAGAAGATACGAACGTTGCTCCCCTTGACCAGAGCGAACTGCTCCGGCAGGGGGTCTCTGACCATGACGAGCCCAAAGCCCCTTCCCACCCTGAGGTGAACCCTGACCGGGGTTTCTTCACCCACCCGGAGGCTGGTTCGGGGATATTTCCTTTCGATGGATATCTCGGAAGGGGAATCCATGAGAAGTCCCACGGCGAGCACCACTACGGGTATTACTGCAAGGTACGCCAGGCCGGGCATGGAGAACAGTATCCCCGCCGCGATGAACCACAGTGCCGTCGAAATAAATGAGCGTGCCGCCTCCATCACTCCTCACGCTTGAACTCTTTGGGAACCGGAACCTTCTTCACGGCGCCCTCCACGATTTCCTGGCCGGTTACACCTTCGAAGGCATACTCCGCACCCAGGACTATCCTGTGGGCCAGTGCGTCGATGACGTATTTCTTGACGTCATCCGGAACCACGAAGTCCCTCCCGTTCATCATGGCGTTGGCCTTTGAGATTTTAAGCAGCGCAAGCCCTCCCCTGGGACTCGGTCCGGCTTCCACGCGGCCGTCTTCCCTCGCCTCCCGGACTATCGCGGCTATGTACCTGAGGATTTCATCGTGTACGAACACCTTGTGCTCGACAAACCTCTGTATTTCGAGGAAGGTCTCCCTGTTAATGACCGGCTCCATATCGACGGTTGGGTCGTCCTTCCCCCACGAGATCCTGGCCTTTAGTATCCCCACCTCGTCTTCGAGACTCCGTGGATAGCCCACGCTCATACGGAGCAGGAACCTGTCAAGCTGAGCCTCTGGCAACGGATAGGTTCCCTCGTACTCAATGGGGTTCTGGGTGGCTATGACGAAGAAGGGCGTCCCGAGCTTCAGCGTTTCCCCTTCTATGGTTACCTGCCGTTCTTCCATCGCCTCCAGCAGAGCGGACTGGGTCTTCGGAGGTGCCCGGTTGATTTCATCTGCCAGGAGCACGTTGGTGAATATGGGGCCTCTGAGGAGTTCAAAGGTCCCGGTGCCCTGTCTCCAGACCTTTGTGCCGATGATGTCGCTTGGAAGTAGGTCCGGTGTGAACTGGACCCTGCGGTACTCAAGGCCCAGGACCCTGCCAAAGGCCTTTGCAAGGAGTGTCTTCCCAAGCCCGGGGTGGTCCTCGAACAGCACGTTGCCGTTTACCAGCGCAGCCGCGAGGGTCTTCCTCACGACTTCTTCGTTGCCTATGTAGACCTTCGAGACCTCCGCGACAATGTCGTCGCAGAGGCGTGCATAATACTCGGCGTTCATCTTTTACCCCCCATATACTCCTCAATCTTCTCAATGGCGGATTTGACCAGGTTGATTCTCCTTTCCAGGTATTCCCGTTCCCTTCTCCTGACCAGCCAGCCGGGGGTGAATACGGAGTACCCCTCCTCCGTATAATCCACTATTGGCTCCGTTATCTCCCTGACCATTGAGATGTTCCCGAAGGCCTTGATGCCGTAGTAAGTCAGGAATACCACCAGGGGCCCTTTCTTTTTCCGGAGTACAAAGTCCTCAACGGCCTGCCTAACCCTCTCGAATTCCTTGTCCTCAATTATCGAGAGTTCCATGCGGTGTTTGTTCCACTCCCCCACCAGGTAGTTCTCGAGGCTCGCTGCTGAGAGGTGGTTCTGGACGACAGCCGCGGCGAGGAGCGTTGCAAGCCCTATGGCTCCCCACTGGAGGTAAAACTCATAGCCAGGATATTCCTGCAGTATGAACGGCCTGAGCCCCGAGTAAAGGCCGAGTATCATGAAGAGCAGTATAATCCCGGACGCGTTCCTCTCTATGAACTTGCCGCCGATGATGCCGAGGCTCTCCAGCGCCGCTAAGGTGTAGACCACTACGGACGCAACGGAGGCGTAGAGAAGCGCTGGGGCCAGGATGTACCCCTTGACCAGGTAGCCTGTGAACCCGTAGAGGCCATAAAACACCAGCGAAATTCCAACTCCCCTAACTATAAGGGCGGCGACCTCGGGTAGCTCCGAGGTGATGCTCGCCAGTGTGACACCCATCGTCAGGACAGCCAGGGGGAACTGGAACTCCCACGTGGTGTAGGGCTCCGATGGCAGCAGGTAGAAGGCCAGCGCAAAGCCTGTGCCTTTGATCAGGGTCGAAACGATCTCCACGTGGGAGGGTAGCATTTTTGTGAGGGAT
>JAMOTW010000129.1 GCA_027062125.1 Thermococcus sp. | reverse complement strand
TTGCCGAGGGCTTTCGCATATTCGTCGAATTCCTCGCCCTTAACGTGCTTTTCGGCCAGGTAGAACGCGAGGCGTTTAATCCTTCCCATGAAGTAGCCGTGCGGCAGGTCGAAGAATATGTGCGAGCCTATCTTGATATCGTTGATGTTGGCGTACGGCGTTACGTATTTCGCGATTCTCTTCATGTCGGGCGTTTTCATGACGATGCCCTCTCTCCTCTCCCGGCTGAGCCTTTCGATCAGCTCATGCAGCTCTTCAATTTTTGAACGGTCGTAGAGGCCGAAAGTTTCAACGTGACGAATGCCGTACTCCTCGGCAAGCTTGAGCCTCTCCTCCACCGGAAGGCTTCTCCCCGTCCCCTTCTCCTGGATGTCAAAGAGGAAGAACTGGATGTCCTCCTTCACGTAGGGCGGCCCCTCCACGATGTACGGGCTTTCGGGCCCGGCCATCTCGCCGGCCAGGACTAGGTTGGGGTAGTCCCTGAAGAACTCCTCGTTTATGAAGTCCAGTATCCTCTCCGTCGTGAATGGACATATGAAGCCGCCCCTCGTGAGGGCCAGGACCCTGTCCTTCACCTTCACGACGCGGACGTTGTAGCCGTCCACCTTCTCCTCGACGTAGAAGGGTTTGTTCTTGAAGACCCTCTTTATCCCCCTCTCCAGCTGGACGACGCGTTTAATGTGGGGGAAGCCAAGAACGACGTCACCGTTCTCAAAGACAACGGTTCCACGCCGAAAGCCCTTGGCGGAATCCCGGAAGCGGACGTATCTGATGCCTTCGAATTCGCCCTCCACAACTCCACCTTTGCCCTCAAGAACGGTCAGCCTGTCCTCGGGAACGCCGAGCTTGAGAAGCATTGCCCTAAAGCTTGAGCTTACCATCATCCCACCAGTCTAAGTTGGACTGCATCGTTAATAATCATTATGAGTGAACTGCCCCGCCCTTACGGACGGGGCTTCGTGAGGAGTGAGACCACCCCAAGGTAGCCTCACCCTCACAGGCCGGTTCACACGGCCACTACCGGCTATCGCCCGAACGGGCGAATCGCCGGCTACCTTCCTCAAAATATTCAGAGCACCGTTCACGTCAGCGTTAACCAACACTCCAGTCGAGGACTGGAACAGCCCCCTCTTCACCCGCCTCCCGAGGTATTCCTCCCTCCTCCCAATCGGCTCCAGAGCGAGGGCATCGACCTTACTCGTGTAGGCCTCATCAACTTCAATGTAGTTAATCCCGTAACGTTCACAATTCGCCTTCAGTTTTTGTTTAAAGAGGCCGTAAGGGATGTAGTGGAAATTCTGGTTATTCCTCTTTCCGAGGTTCCCGTTCTGCTTTATCCCCCTCAGCTCGCCAATCACGATGTTGCCAATCCCGTTCTCAAGACAGTATCTCACAATGTAGCTGACCGCCTTGTTCATAAAGTCGTTCACAACGTTCCTCCTCTTCCTCAAAAGCCAAGCCATCTTCTTTCCGAATTTAACGCCCTGTTTATCGTATTGACTCTGGAGGCGGGCTTTCTCCCTGTTCCACCACCGGTTGAAGCTCTTTAACCCCCGGCCTTCGATGATGAAGGCCGTCCCGGTGGTGGAAACACAGGTGGCGAAGTTGTTAACACCCAAATCGATGGCGAGGTATTTTGAGTAATCCAGCTCCCTCTTCTCGGGCTCGACCTCGTAAACATACTCAATTTCGAACCAGAGGGCGTTGTATCTCGGCAGGATGCGGACTTCCTTTATCCTGTGGCCCCTAACGTTCTTTGGGAGGGTGAATTCAAGGTGTTGAACCCCGTATTTTCTGGCGAAGTTCCTGCCAAGGGAGAGGATTATTTTGTCTCCCTTAACCCTAAAGGATTGGTATAGGAAGATGAGGACGAAGTGGCCGTCCTTGGGGAGGTATCTCGGCGGTCTTACCGGGCGGTTGTAGTTCCCCATTTTCCGCTCGTTGAGGACATGGAAGAAGGAGCGGAAGTTTCTCTCTACTATTTTCATTGTCTGCTGGGCGGGTTGGCTTGGGAGGAGCTGGTAAGGAACGCTGTTCTTCAAGAGGTGGTAGGCTTTGGCGTAGGGCAGGAAAGTGCCGTTCAGCTCGTAGTCTCGTTTGACCGTGTAAAGGGTGAGATTGTAGAGGCTTTTGGATAGGTGGGTTAATGTTCGGAGGATTTTGTAGGTTTTCTTGTCCACCTTGAGGTGGTTCTTTTGGGTGAAATACGTGGAAGATCACCCATATATTCCAACTGGAAGAAGTACTTAAGCCTTGTGGATTTTATAATCCTTTGTTTCTAAATAAAGCGCACACAAATGGAAGACACTTTAGAAAAGAACAAAAAGTACACTTAAGGGCACCCAAGCGCCGCGCTCCAGCGCTGCGCTTCAGCGCTTCATGGTCGAGAGAACCTTGCTGGTGATGTCGTTGCCTTCCTTGTCGTAGATCCTGTAGTAGGCGCTGTAGGGCAGCTTCATCTTGGCCCTGTGCATGGCGCCGAGGGCGAACTTGAGGTGGTTCTCGTTCACCCAGACGGTGAGTATCTTCTGGTCCTTCTTGACGCGGGCGGCGAGGCCTATCGGCTTTCCGAAGGGCCTTCTCATACCGTTACCGTAACGGTCTGCCTTCCTTCCGGTGGCCATCGGGTTCTCACGGAGAACCTGGAACGGGTAAACCCTTATCTTGAAGTGGTAGTTGCTCCTGCCGACGTTCTTCTGGAGGTACCTGTTCACCTGAATACGGATGGCCTCGAGGGCATTCTGCCTTATCTGCATGGCCTGTTCGGCGTGAAGGCTCACCTCGTACTGGAACTCAGCGGAGAGGTTGCCCATGTCGAAGATCGTTATCTTCGGACCGGGCGCACCGCGTATGTATTCCCTCCTCGTGTAAGCGGGCTTGTCAACGTCCCTATCAATCTTGGCTGGTCTCAGTCCCATACTCTCACCTCCAAATGAGCGTAAGCTAAGCCTAAACTTAGGCGAGTGCTCTCTTTTATAAAAGTTTTGGAGTGCTCGTCTGCATCAAGGTTATTCACCACGACCTTTAAGCTTAACGCTCTGCCAGAGCAGGGCTATCGAAACGGGTGTAAAGGCCAGCAGGGCGAGGTTCAGTGTTACAACCCCATGGAGCTCCCCCAGAGAGTACGCAAAGCCGAACAGCATCCCACCGAGGAAAGTGGAGAGGTTCTGGACGCCGTTGACACCTCCAATGGCCAGGGAGGAGCGGTGGTAGCTCGCCAGAACCTTTCTGGAAATCGGTCTGAAGCTCTGAAAGGCGAAGAGGGCAAGGAATATCCCCAGGAAAACCGTCGGGGCGGTCTTCACCGCCGCAAGGAGCGGCGAAAGTGCCGCCATTATGGACGTGAACAGAACCATCCGCCTCTCGCTCCTCACATCGGCGAGCCAGGAGACGCCATAGCTGAGCATCGCCGCCAGAAAGCCGGCCCAGCCGATGAGCGTTGCGGTCGTTGCCTTCTCCATCCCCAGGGCCTCGGAGACGTAGACGTAGGTTATCTCGCCGGACGTGAAGGCCACTATCACCGCCATCAGCGAGGCGATGATTAGAACCCTCTTGGGTTCGAGGCTCGGCCTTTCACCGTCGGGAGTTTTCTTCCTCTTGGGCGTTATCCTCTCGTAGAGGAGAACGTAGCTGGCCACCATTATCAGGCCGGTCAGGACAAAGAAGGCGGAGGAAATCCACATCTGCCCGCCCAGTCCGAGGTCTATCGTGTAGGCGTAGACGTAGTTTCCGAGGAGGGAAGCGATGCTGCCGAAGAAGAAGTATATCGCCGTAACCCTCGCCCTTATCTCCTTCGGGGTGGCCACTGCTATGACGAACTGTGCCATCGGCCAGCTCAGACCGTTGAGAAAACCGTTGAGGAGCTTTATTCCCGCAACCTGAACCCAAGTTGAAGTCAGGGGATAGAGCTGAACCGCCAGGGCGTTTCCCATCATCGCTATCGCGCCGAGATATACGAGCCTCTTGCCCCTTTCGAGCATCAACCCTCCAAAGACGGAGGAAAATGCCCTCGCGAGCACGAACGACATCGAGACGATTGAAACCGACAGCATCGAGGCTTGGAGTGTATCACGGGTGTAGAACGCTATGGCTGGAGTGGCGAGGCGGAAGGCTATCGTCCCGGTGAAGGCGGACAGTATGAGCAGGAGTATTCCAGCGAGGCGTCTTCGTTCCATCAGACCACCTTCTAAGCGTTATCCCAACGCTTTAAAAGTCTTGGCCGGATTGAAAAGTTTTCAGATATTGTACTTCTGGAAGGAAAAAGCTTCAAAAAGCGGCCCTCCGGCTGAAGAGAACCCTTTTATAGATTCCGCCTCAACTCCCGCCGAGGTGATGCTGATGGAGCTTAGGTTCGACATGGAGTATGAGGAAGCTTACAGGGAGGTTTACAAGCTTGTCAAGCCGAAGTATAAGCTCTTTACCGCAGGTCCAGTCGCATGCTTCCCGGAGGTTCTCGCGATAATGAGCGTTCAGATGTTCAGCCACCGCTCGGCCGAGGCCAAGGAGGTTCACGTTGACACCCTCAACAGACTCAAGGCTTTTCTCGAAGCCGAGAAAGGCGAGATAATAATGTTCCCCAGCTCCGGAACCGGCTTCATGGAAGCCGCCGTTAGAAACACCGTGCCGAGGGGAGGAAAGGTACTGGTCACAACGATAGGCGCCTTTGGGGACAGGTTCGCCGATGTCGTCAACGCCAACGGCAGGGAAGCGGTTATCCTGAGGAAGGAGCCGGGGTACGCGATCAAGCCGGAGGAGCTTGACGAAGCCCTCAAAAAGAACCCCGATGTCGTTGCGGTGACCATAACCTACAACGAGACCTCGACCGGCGTGCTGAACCCGCTCCCCGAGCTGGCGAAGGTCGTTCACGAGCACGACAAGCTCCTCTTCGTCGACGCCGTTTCCGCCATGGGCGGCGCGGACATAAAGTTTGACAAATGGGGCCTCGACATGATATTCGCCAGCTCACAGAAGGCCTTCGGCGTCCCGCCCGGACTCGCTGTGGCGGCCGTCAGCGAGAGGGTCTTTGAGATAGCCGAGAAGATGCCGGAGCGCGGCTGGTACTTCGACCTGCCGCTCTACAGGAAGTTCAACGGCAAGAAGAAGGGAACCCCCTCAACTCCACCGCTCCCGCAGATATTCGGCCTCAACGTCGTGCTCAGGATAGTTGAGAAGATGGGCGGCAAGGACGCCTGGCTCGGAATGTACAGGAAGAGGAGCGAGACCATCCGCGAGGGCGTCAAGGAGATGGGCCTCGGCGTTCTGGCTGAGCCAGGCTACGAGAGCCCGACGATAACCGCCGTTGTCGTCCCAGAGGGAATGAAGGGAGTCGACGTCTACAACGCCATGCGCGAGCGCGGCTTCGAGCTGGCCAAGGGCTACGGAAGCGTCGCGGAGAAGACCTTCAGGATTGGAAACATGGGGTACATGACCTTTGAGGACATCGAGGAGATGCTCGCCAACCTCCGCGAGGTCATAGAAAAGCTTAAGGGCTGAGCCCTCTCCTTTTTATTCTAGTGGAGGGCATGGTCTCGAAGAAGTGGATAGCAATATGGTTCATCCTGAACTTCCTCATCTTCTGGACTGCTGGCCTCTACACGAGCGGGTATTCCCTCGAAGGTTATCTACCCTGGGAGAGCAAAGACGCGCCAACATACAGCCCCATAGTGTATGCGCTACCCGATGACACGCCCGACGGGATGCTCTACATGGTGGACAAGGATGG
>JAMOTW010000128.1 GCA_027062125.1 Thermococcus sp. | reverse complement strand
CGGTTCTTCACGCTGACCGGCGAGCAGTGGCCGGGGTGGATGGTTATTGCCAGCGCCTCAAGTTCCGCCGAAAGCTCCAGCGCCCCGCGGATTATCTCCAGCGAGGCCTTCCTTATGCGCTCGTTGAAAGATGCTATGTTGACGTCGCTGAAGGGGGCGTGTACGGTGGCCTTCATCCCGTACGAGTCGAGAACATCTCGGAAGAAGGGGAGATTGTCCCCGCTCAGGTAGTGCGGCCACTCGCTCAGGATTTCGATGAAGTCGAAGCCGAGTTCTTTGGCAGTTTTAACCCATTCCTCAAACCCATTGAGGCTTTTTTCACCATAAGCCGTCATGGACAGGCCTATCATTCAACCACCCACCATCAGCTTGGCCATCAAGACCACGTAGAGCGTTCCAAAGATGTCGCTGTTGTTCGAGATGAGCGGGATGGCCACGTGGTCGGGGTCGATGTTGTGTTTGAACATGAAGTAGGAGAGGGTGTATGCGTAGAGCATTATGAAGAGCGCCATGAAGGGGTAGGTCAGGACCACCAGATAAGCGGAGCGCGGAACAGGGTTCCCCGTGATGAGGGTCATAAGGGCACCGCCGATGAGTATCTTGGTCAGCCCTATAACCGGTGCCGTCGTGAACAGGGCTATGACGTCGGTGAAGGCCTTTGGGCAGAGGAAGCTCTCTATCTCACCGAGGTGGAGCTTCGTCGAGGTTTTCGCGGCTATTATGGAGCCGTAGTTTCCGAAGGAGCTGAGGAGCGAGGGGTAGATGAAGCTCAGTATCACCGACGCCTGGATTATCCCGCTGAACTTGGCCAGCAGCGAACCCGATACGGTGGAGAGTAGCGCGAGGCCGGTTATCGTTATGAAGACCTGCTTCAGCTCGAGGAACTCCACCTTTCTAACCCTGCTTATCGCGGCAACGATGAGGAAGAGGGCTATCATGGCGTAGTTGAAGAGCCTGAATCCCTCCGGCGAGCGCTCTATGAGGAGGATGAAGAGAACCAGCGAGGGGACGGTGAGGAAGTCGCCCATTGAAGCGACGAGAGGTGCCGCGACGCTGTCCGGGTCTGTGCCGCGCCTGAAGGCGAATATCGTCACGAAGGATGTGAAGTAGCCGAGGATGAATGACACGAGTATCGTCGAGGTTATCACTATTAGGAGGACGTCGAGGGCGTTCTTCTTTATGCCCGTCGCGACGCCTATGGCCCAGAGCAGGAAAATCGGGATGAGCGAGATGAGCATTCTGAGCACTATCTCCTTGAGAACCTTCTTGTCGCGCAGGGAAGGTTCGAGGTCACCGAGGTAGAGCATCGTGGAGAAGCGCGAGGCCATCGACCCGAAGACGTTCCCGCGGAGGCCCATTATGCCCGGCAGAACCACCAGAAGGCCGGGGAACTGAGTTCTTATCGTCTCAAAGTACTTGCCCAGAAACGTGCCGCCGAACAGGCCGAATATCTGCGAGGTGAACAGGGACGGTAGCGTAACCCTGTAGGCTTCCTTGACCTTTTCCCTGAGCT
>JAMOTW010000127.1 GCA_027062125.1 Thermococcus sp. | reverse complement strand
GTCAAAGCCCTGTATCGTCCATATCTCCGGTAAATCCTCGCCGTGAACCTCGCGGTAGAGCTCGAGGAACGCCCTCTTGAGGTTCTCAATGTCCTCTATGAAGTCCTCCTTTATCTTCTCGAGAACGACCTCGGGGTTGACCGGCTTGTACAGCCTCGGGGAGCCCTGCATGACGTCGACGAAGCCCTTCCTGTGAAGAGAGCTCAGAACGTCGTAAACGCGCGTGTGGGGGATGCCGCTCTCCTTCGTTATATCGGTTGCCTTGCTCGGCCCGAGCTTGAGAAGGGTTATGTAGGCAAGGCTCTCGTACTTCGTAAGGCCGAGCTTCTGAAGCTTCTCAACAATCTCTTCCTCGTGCATACCGAGACCTCCAACTTTTTAAGTTTCACTTGCGGGAGTTTACTCATCAGTAGTGATACTTGGGTGGGGAAAGTGTATAAAACTTTCGGGTTCGAACCGGACTGGCGCTTCGGGAGGGTGGCCCTCGTCGAGTTTTCGACGCCGCTGAGGGGGAAATGGGCCTACCTCATGGGGAGCTTCAACGCCTTCAACGAGGGCTCCTTCAGGATGGAACCGCTGGAAGACCGCTGGACGATAAGGATCATGCTCCCGGAGGGGGTCTGGCACTACGGGTTCTCGATCGAGGGGGAGTTTGAAAGGGACGAGGAGAACCCCCGAAGGGAGACCTACAGGAGACTATCGTACCGGTTCGAGAGGGAGGTCAGCGTCGCTGTCATTGACGCGGGGGACGGGCTCTTCCACGCCCCGAGCGCGGTTCATCTCTACACGGTCGCCGGGAGGACGCACTTCCTCCTCAGGGGAAGGAGGGGTCTGGTTGAGGAGGCCACATTGAGAACCAATGGGAAAGGAATCGAAATGCGGAGGAAGGCCGTGGACGAGCTCTTCGAGTACTTTGAAGCCATTCTGCCGGGAAAGGGGGAGGTCGAGTACTCCTTCGAGATTCTGACCCATAGAGGGGAGACAGTGGAGCTCGGCCCGTTCAGGGCGGTTCCGTACAGGCTCAACGCCCCGGAATGGGTGTTCGAGAGCGTCTTCTACCAGATAATGCCGGACAGGTTCGACAGGGGCCTGCCCGGAACTCCGAGGGGCCTCACGAGGGGAGAGCAGTTCCACGGGGGAGACCTGGCTGGGATACTCAGGAGGCTCGACCACATAGCCGGCCTCGGAGCCAACGCCATCTACCTCACCCCAATCTTCGAGTCGATGACATACCACCGCTACGACGTCACCGACTACCTCACCGTCGACAGGAAACTCGGAGGGTACGGGGTCTTCAGGGAGCTGGTGGAGGGAATGAAAAGAAGGGACATGAGACTCGTCCTCGATGGGGTCTTCCACCACACGAGCTTCTTCCACCCGTGGTTCCAGGACGTCATCCGAAGGGGCGAGAAGAGCGGGTACAGGGACTTCTACAGGATAACGGGCTTTCCGGTGGTTTCAGGGGAGTTTATGGAGACCCTCAAATCGGACGAGCCCTGGGCGGAGAAGTACATGAAGCTGAAGAAGATGGGCTGGAACTACGAGAGCTTTTACTCAGTCTGGCTGATGCCGAGGCTCAACCACGATAATCCGGCGGTGAGAGAGTTTGTGGCCGAGGTTATGAGGCACTGGCTCGAGGAGGGGGCTGACGGCTGGCGCCTCGACGTTGCCCACGGCGTCCCGCCGGGTTTCTGGCGCGAGGTTAGGAGGAGGATGCCGGGGGAGGCCTACTTCGTCGGCGAGGTGATGGACGACGCCCGCCTCTGGGTCTTCGACGTCTTCCACGGGACAATGAACTACCCCCTCTACGAACTGCTCCTGAGGTTCTTCGTGGAGGGGGAAATCGACGCCGGGGAGTTTCTCAACGGGCTGGAGCTCCTGAGTGCCAGGCTCGGGCCGGCAGAGTACGCGATGTACAACTTCCTCGACAACCACGACACGGAGCGCTTCATCAACCTCGTGGGGGGCGAGAGGAAGTACCTCTGCGCCCTGGCTTTTCTGATGACCTACAAGGGGATTCCCTCCATATTCTACGGCGACGAGATCGGGCTCAGGGGGCAGAGGGGGTCTGGGCTCAGTGTCGGGAGAACGCCGATGGTCTGGGATTCGAGAAAATGGAACGACAATATCCTGGAGACCACCCGGAGGCTCATCGCCCTGAGGAGGAAAAGCAGGGCCCTCCAGCTCGGTGCCTTCGTGCCGGTGAGGTTCGAGGGGAATGAGATAGTCTACGAGAGGGTTCTCGGGGATGAGAGGGTGGGGGTTTCCATAGTGTATCCGGAGAACCCGGATGGGTGCAGGTTCAGTGTGACAGAATTACAAGCGTGAAATTGAATTGATGCCTCCGTACTACCCAGAATTCTGGAGGATTATTCTTATCCATCAGGGGTTAGTGCTGCACACGCACCACAACCATGCACATGGAAGCGCAAGATATATATATCACCGACGATGATACTATACCACCCAAATCAAGGCGGGTGATAAAGGTATGAAGAAAGGATTGTTTGCCCTACTTCTGGTGGGGGTTTTGGTTCTTAGCGTCGTGGCCAGCGGCTGTATAAGCGGCGGAGGGACCAGCACCTCTCCGAGCTCAACCACCAGCTCCCCAAGCTCGACCACAACGAGCTCCCCGAGCCCGACGGAGACCACAACCACTCCCCCAGAGACCGACTGTGGAAGCGGCGAAGTGGTGATTTGGCACGCCATGCAGCCGAACGAGCTCGAGGTCTTCCAGAGCCTCGCCGAGGAGTACATGGCCATGTGCCCGGGCGTCACCATAACCTTCGAGCAGAAGCCCGACCTCGAGAGCGCCCTCAAGGCCGCCATCCCGACCGGCCAGGGCCCGGACCTGTTCATATGGGCCCACGACTGGATTGGAAAGTTTGCCGACGCTGGAATGCTCGAGCCGATTGACGATTACGTTACCGATGACATCCTCAACGACTTCGCCCCGATGGCCGTCGATGCGATGCAGTACAAGGGGCACTACTACGCGATGCCCTTCGCGGCCGAGACCGTCGCGATCATCTACAACAAGAAGATGGTCAGCGAAGCTCCAAAGACCTTTGATGAGATGAAGGCCATAATGGAGCAGTACTACGACCCGGACAACGAGAAGTACGGGATAGCCTACCCGATAAACTCCTACTTCGTCTCCGGCATAGCCCAGGCCTTCGGTGGCTACTACTTCGACGACGCCACCGAGATGCCGGGCCTCGACCAGCCGGAGACAATAGAGGGCTTCGAGTTCTTCTTCCAGAACATCTGGCCCTACATGGCCCCAACGGCCGACTACAACACCCAGCAGAGCATCTTCCTCGAGGGCCGCGCTCCAATGATGGTCAACGGCCCCTGGAGCATCAGCGACGTTAAGAAGGCCGGAATAGACTTCGGCGTCGCCCCGCTCCCGCCGATCACCAAGGACGGCAAGGAGTACTGGCCAAGGCCCTACGGTGGTGTCAAGGACATCTACTTCGCCGCCGGCATAAAGAACAAGGAAGCAGCGTGGAAGTTCGTCAAGTGGTTCACCACCAGCCCCGAGGTCATCAAGGAGCTCTCACTCCAGCTCGGCTACATCCCGGTTCTCAAGCCGGTCCTCGACGACCCCGAGATCAAGAACGACCCGGTCATCTACGGCTTCGGACAGGCCGTCCAGCACGCCTACCTCATGCCGAAGAGCCCGAAGATGGGCGCCGTTTGGGGCGGCGTTGACGGGGCCATCAACGAGATACTGTCAAGCGACGACCCATCCAACGCGGACTTCGAGGGCATACTCAAGAAGTACCAGCAGCAGATACTCGACAACATGAACGGCTGAAACCTTTTCCTTTTCTCATATATTTTTGGAGGGATTCTGCCA
The DNA here is from genome assembly GCA_027062125.1 of Thermococcus sp. Classification (GTDB taxonomy): domain Archaea; phylum Methanobacteriota_B; class Thermococci; order Thermococcales; family Thermococcaceae; genus Thermococcus. The sequence continues at coordinate 1,877 of JAMOTW010000127.1, read as the reverse complement.
TGAAGAAAACGACGACCATCGCCCTGCTCCTTATCCTGCCAGGAATGGCCGCGTTCCTGTTCTTCAACCTGTGGCCGATAGTCTACTCCACCTACCTGGCCTTCACCAATGCCCAGCTCGGGAACTTCCCGGTGTACAACCCGAAGAGCGCGGCCGGACCGCTCAGGTTCGTTGGACTGGAGAACTTCCGCTGGATATTGGGGGACGATGGTTTCAGGGATGCCTTTAAGTGGACGTGGATATTCGTCGCCACCAGCGTCACCCTGAAGGTCCTCGCTGGAATATTCCTGAGCCTGCTCTACAACAGCAAGTACGTCAAGGGGAAGATGGTTTACCGCTCGCTCCTCATAATCCCCTGGGCGCTGCCGCTCCTCTTCTCGGTCACCGTTTGGAAGTTCATGTTCGACCCCATCTTCGGGCCGATAAACCAGATGCTCAAATCGCTGGGGGTAGAAACCCTTCCGAACTGGATAAACGACCCCCTCTGGGCGTTTCTGGCGCTCAACATAATCGAGGTGTGGCTGGCCTATCCCTTCATGATAACCGTCATAACGGCGGCGCTCCAGTCCGTTCCAGATACCCTCGTCGAGGCGGCGATAATAGATGGGGCCAACTACTGGCAGAGGATAAGGCACGTTGTCCTTCCGATAGTCGGCAAACCGATAGCCTTCGCGACGATACTCACCAGCGCGGCAAGCTTCCAGTACTTCATGGTGCCCTACATCTACAACGCGGGCCTCTTCGAGACCAAGTTCCTGCTGCTCTACGGATTCAGGAAGGCATTCGGGGCCAGCCCACACTACGGAAGGGCCTCGGCGGTTATGATAATCGCCACGCTGATACTCGCGGTTTACATGTACGTCAACGTCAGGATAACAAAGCTCCAGGAGGGTGCTAAGGGATGATGGGAATGAGAAAGGGCGAGGTCATCAAGAGCTTCGCCCTTACCCTCGTGGCGATACTGGTCATGTTCATCATCCTCTTCCCGGTCTACTACATCTTCACCGTCTCGATAACCCCGGGATCGAGCCTCGCGACGACGGAGTTCCACCTTATACCCAGGAACGTCAGCCTCGACTCCTACAGGGAAGTGCTCTTTGGCTTCTCAGGGAGCAAGCTCACCGAGGACTTTGTCGGAAGGATAGAGGGAAGCACCCACATGGAGGGGGGCAAGCTCTACGTCATCGAGGGGACTGTCAAGGGGGAGGTCAAGTACGGACCGTTCACGGGCATAACCTTTGAGGTGCCTGTGAAGGGCTTAGTCTTCGACGTACAGAGCCAGGAGAACGCCCAGGGACGGCTCGACGGAGAACTCGAGGGGACGTTCACACTGACGAGGGTGAACGACGACGGGATCATAGGGTTCGCGATACTGAGGAACGTCACACTGACCGCGGGCAACCTCGAGGGCGTTAAGGTCTCCGGCCCCATGGAGAGGTACGTTGTGATCAGAAACGCCGGGACGGTGCACTTCACCCACATCGGCAGGTTCGTCAACTCAAAGTTCTTCCACTACCTGAGAAACAGCCTCTTCATAGCGAGCCTGACGGTGCTCCTGACGCTCCTCTTCGTGGTTCCAGCGGCCTACGCGTTCTCGCGCATGAAGTTCTTCGGAAGGGAGCACGTGCTGTACTTCTACCTGATGTTCACGCAGGTATCAGGGGGTCTCGGAATAGCGGGCTTGATAGCGCTCTACGGTATGGTCGTCAAGCTCGGCCTCTACGACAAGCTGCCGGTGCTGTCATTCATCTACGCGGCAGGGAGCGTTCCCTTCAACACCTGGCTCCTCAAGGGTTACATAGACTCGATAAGCCCCGACTTCGACGAAGCAGCCCTGGTTGACGGTGCCAGCTACCTCCAGATAATCAGGCACGTGC
>JAMOTW010000126.1 GCA_027062125.1 Thermococcus sp. | reverse complement strand
CTCGTAGCTCCTCTTCGTTTCACCCGGGAGGCCGAAGATTATGTTTATACCCGGCAGGAGCCAGGGCATCCCGTTGGGGCCCCTTCTTCCGCCGACCTCGTTGAGTATTTTCACTGCTTCATAGGTCTCCTCCGCGGTGGCGTTGAGGTTGTTTAGCCTGGCAACCTTGGGGTCGGCGCTCTCAAGGCCAAACGCGACGACGTTCCCGGGGGTGCTGTATTTGATGAGAGTCTTAGCGATTCTGATGCTCTCCTCCGGGTAGTTGGCTATCACAGCAGGATTCGCGTTGTCAACGTGGAGGGTTTTAACGTTCGGCGCCGCCGAGCGTATGCCCCTGAAGAGCCTCTCTATCGCTTCAGGATTTGGAATGGGGACCCTTCCGTTCGGCTTCGCCATGTAGGAGAATATACAGCTCTGCCTGCCGACGCGGAAGTGCCTCACCCCCAAATCGTAGAGTGCCTTAACCTCCGCCACAACGTCCTCCACCGGCCTGTCCTCGACCGTCCTATACCTAACCGGCTCCGTGCAGAAGGAGCAGCCACCAATACCCATCGCCTTTGGACAGCCGCGCTGGGTCTCAACTTCGACTATAACGAAGTCCGGAAAGTCCGGGAACTGCTTCACGACCTCGGCACCGATGATCGCGTAGTCCCTTAATTCATTGTAATTCCTGAAGCGGAAGGGGTCGGCGTCCTTCGGGTCGGTCACGTAGTCAAACAGGAACGCCTCAAGGTCGCCGTAGACGATGTGGTCGAAGACGGACTGTGCAAGGAGGAGTTCACGGGAGGTTATCTTCGTCCCCCCCGCGTGGGCTGAGCCCATGAAAGCCGGCCCACCGAGGATTTTGACGCTGCTGAAGGGCTTGAGAAACTTCGCCACCTCCTCGACCTGGGAGGGAACCGCTGAGAGGTACTTCCCCGGGGTGTGGAGGCCACCGATGTAGATTATTATATCGGCCCTTTCGAGTACCTCGCGAGTCTTCGGGAAGTTTGGCGTCTTGTTCTTGGTGGCAATCCCCTTTTCACCCTCGAAGGTGGCTCTGAGGTCGTCTATTGTGAGGTAGAAAACCCTGACGTCTTTCCTGGCTTTCTTTATTGCCCCGTAGGCGTACCTGGGGTAGATGCCCAGGTAAGGAGGAACCCCGAGTCCCGCTGGCTCGTCGGTGTAACCGTCTATGATGGCCACTATCATGTAACAGGTTTTTCCGAATGGGTTTAAAAAGATGGAGGGCATAAATTTATCCGGTGAGGGCATTGGCACTGGAGTTCTCTGAGGCAGAACGGAGGAAGATAAACGAGATAGTCGACAAACTGAAGGCTATGGACAAGCGTAGCATCATATCTTACTGGATAACGGCGGAGCTCGATGAGGCTGAGGTGTACAACAAGCTCGCGTGGCGGACGAGGGAGTACAGCTGGGACGAGAGGATATCCACCCTCTTTGAAGAGCTGGCCAGGGAGAGCATGGAACACGCCGAGATGCTTCTCAGGGAGTACAAGAACAAGTACCACAACGAAGAGCTCGTCGAGACAGGACTTCCGAGCATAGAGCTCGAGCTGTCTCTGGAAGACCTCGAAAGGGACATCCGGAGCGGAAGGCTCGAAGACCTGGTCACGATACTGATGGAGAGTGAAAAACTGGCCGAAGAGATATACAGATACCTGGCGGAAAACTCATCCGGAGATACAGGGGCGCTGTTCGAACACCTTGCCAACGTCGAGAAGGGCCACTACCTCAAGCTCAAAAAGCTCAGGGATTCCCTCGGGAAGCTGGGGAGATGAGCCCCTCCTCCCTAAGGAACTCCTCGATTTCCTGGACGTCCTCCGGGGAGAGCTGGAAAACCCTTCTCTCCGCGTGGGGCATCCTGAAGAGCGATTCCCTCACGTTTTTGAACTCCTCCTTTGTGAGCCCGATCATGTGGTGAGACTTCTTGAGGGCCGAGAGAACGGTGCTCCTCCTGTGCTGGAAGAGTGCCCTCACGAGGTTCTCGTCGAGTTCTATGCGCTCAGAGGAAGGTTTGGGCTCCAGGACCACCACGGCGGAGTCCACTTTGGGTTTCGGCCAGAAAGCGCCCCTGCCGATGCGCTCCACGAGCTCGGCGCGGGCCTTTGATTGAACCATGAGCGAAAGGCGGGAGTAGTTTCTATCCCCGGGCTTTGAGACGATCCTCTGGGCGAACTCGAGCTGGTATATCAGGACCGCCCTATCAAAGTCGTACTTCAGGAAGCGAAACGTTATCGGGGAGGATATTTGGTAGGGGAGGTTGGAGACTATCTTGTTGAACTCGGGGAAGGGAACCTTGAGGGCGTCCCCCTCGATTATCTCCACGTTGGGCCAGTTGTATTCTCTGCGGAGAATATTCACCAGCCTGGAATCCTTCTCGATGGAGTAGACCTTCTCCGCCCTTCCGGCGAGGGCGTCGGTTAGAACACCCAAACCCGGACCGATTTCAAGGACCCTATCCCGCTCGCTCAGTTCAGCCCTCTCAACGTTCCGCTCTATTATGTCGGGCACGATAAGAAAGTTCTGGCCGAGGTCGGAGTTGGCCCTGAGGTTGTACTTGGAAATTAAATAGAAAAGGCGCTCCCTCATACGCGGAATAGCCTCCTTGAACCGACGAAGAGACGGTAGCGGTCCTTACCCTCTATCTCATCGACGACGCGCTTGGCTATCATCTTCACCGGGTCCGGGAGCCCCTTGACGCGATGGCGCAGGTCTTCGAAGCTCTTGAAGGGCTCCCTCTTGCGCTCGTCGAGTATCTCCCACATGTGCTTCTTCCCTATCCCCGGCAGGAGTTCGAGGCTGTGGAGCCTGTTCGTTATCGGTGGCGCCATGTTGAAGAACTGGACAAATCGCTCCTCGTTGTTCCTGACGATCTCCTCGACAACGTAGGGCAACTCGGCCTTGGCCGTGGCGGTGAGGTCATCGTAATGAATCTTCTTGTTGATCATGAGTATCTTGTCCCTCTGCCCCTTGCCGATGAAAACCCTCTCGTAGAGCATGAGGTCCTCCTTGGGAGCAACCTCGAGTAAAGTGAATGCCTTTTCACCTATAACCTGCGCAACGGGCTTTCCGGTTCGCCTGCCGGTGGTTAAATCAGTGTAGCCCTCGGGCAGGTAGTCCAGCACGTACGCGTACTCCTCATACTCAACGTTCCGCCTCTTCTTGTCGAGGCTTTCCCTGTAAGAGTGTCTCCGGTACCTATCCATCGTCTCTCCCCCAGAAATTATACCCGTCCGGAGTTTTTATACTTTGTCTAAGAGAAAAGAAGAGAGGATCACTCCTCGGGACGGTAGTCGTCGAGGAGCCTTATTATCTCCTCGGCCTCCTCCTTGGTTGGCATGTAGTCCTCCTTGGCAAAGATAACGCGGATGTCGAAGTAGTCCTCAGGGAGGAGGTCTATCAGCTTAACCGCTATCCTCTCGTCTATCCAGTCAAAGAGGCCGAGGAGCTTCTCCTTCAGCTCGCCCGCCTGCTCGGGCTTGAGCTTGGCGAAGCGCTCCGCGTGCTCAAGGCTAACCCTGGCCTCGTAGAACATGGGCTCCTCCGGGTTCTCCTCGATGCCCTCTGCCTTGCGCCTCTCGAGGAGCTCCTTGGTCTCGGCTACGGTGAGGTAGCGCTCCTCGAGCTTTTTCCTTCCTATCATGCTCATCCCTTCTGAGCCCTGAGGTGAACCGGGTGTATGAAGAAGGTCTTAATCTTGCCGCCGTCCTTTATCTGGACGACGTAAGCATCGCCGCGCTTGCCGACGACGGTCCCGGTCCTTCCGTGGAACCTCGGGTCGGGCATTCCCCTGTGGTAGCTCGGCTCTATGACTATGTGAACCTTCTGCCCGACCTCGAACTCCTGGAGGAACCTGGTGAGCGGGGGAAGGCCTCTCCTCCTCGGGCTCTTGCTGAGCTTACCGCGGGTCTTTCTCCTGAAGCTGTGGGCTTTCTTAACCATTCCAATCACCTCGCAGGGTTTTACTCATCGCGCAACGGACGCAAACACGTTTTTCAGGTTTTCAAGCCTTTTCGGCGTACGGACTAAGCCTGTTATGGCTTCGCTATCCAATCGGCGGGAACCGTTTATAAAGTTTTCAGTCGTCGAGGATGTTCAGAACGTCGAGCCTCTCGCACCACGCGGGTTTTCCCAGCAGGCTGGTAACACTCGGCTGTGTCCTTCCCTTGTCGCCGGAAACCAGCTCCTTGATGTAGAGGCCACCGTCGGTAATTAGGCGCAGCTCGAAGTGCTTCTCATCGAGCCATCTCGCCTCGGCCTCGTGGACCCTCTTAACCCTCACCCTGTCTGCCCTAACCTTCCTCACGCGCCACGGCGTCCTCTGGCGAATTTCCAAACCCCTGAGCTTCTCTGCCACTTCCTCGGCTTCCTCAGGGGTTACCCCGTCCTCGACCAGGACGAGGGCGAGATATTCCTTGCGGTGGTTTTTCGTGAGGACTTCCTCTGCCTCTTTCGGCGAGACAAAGCGAAGATTGAGGACCTCAACCTTTCCACTCGCGTTTATCGCCTCCGCTATAGCGTCAAGGTCGAGCTTCCTCTTTTTGGGCCTCTTGATTTCAACGATGAAGGGCCTGCCGTTGCCGAGCATCCTGACGTCAACGTCCTCCCTTCCGGCACCCTTAAAGATGCACTTCCCCCCGCTTGCCCTCGAGAAGGCCCTGCAGATTATGGAAGCAACACTGTCCTCAAAGTCAGGCAGGGGGGTCTGGGGAATGCCGCGAGCAAGCTTTCTGTAGCGGCCGTAAACGTATAGGGGGTTTATCTGGAGCTCAATCTCGCCCGAATAGGGCTCGACGATGAAGACCACATCGGGGTTTTTGGCGGTATCCTTTCCCGTTGCCATTCCAAAGGCCTTTCCCAGCTCGCGGTTGAACTCGCGGTTTATGGGCTCAGCTGTATCGATTCCAAACTCCCTCCAGATTGCCCCTTCCTTCTCGCGGACTTCCTCGGGGAAGCGGGAACCGACGAGAAAAGTCTCGAACTCTATTCCCTCGGATGACTCCTTCATCCTCTCCACGAGCTCTGGAATCCTTTCGAAGACGTTGCCGCACAGCTCACACTTCTCCGGCTCGCCAATGGGAGGCAATCCCTCCGTAGAGCGCTTCATGTTGAGGACGAACCTTATCGCCCTCCCCCTCTCCTCGTTGGTGCCCTTCCCGAGCCTCGCGAACAGCCTGCCGAGGCAGTGGTCGCAGAGCCCGTGCCTCTCAAGAACCTCTCCGGCTTTCTCGACTATCATGCTCCCACCCTAAGGTTTATATCCCTCTCACCGAATCGTCTCGCGATGATGACTCGAAGGCAGCGCATAATAAAGCTTTTGGAGGAGCGGGACTACTCGCCGAGTGAGCTGGCACTGGCCCTCGAGCTCAGGGGCAGGGGGGCGAAGAAGGCCATCTTAGAGGACCTGAAGGCGATCCAAAAGATCCTCAAGAGGGAGGGGAAGGTTCTCCTCATAAAGCCAGCGGAGTGCAGGAAGTGCGGCTTCGTTTTTCCGCCCGAGGTAAAGGTCCCCTCCAGGTGCCCGCGCTGCAAGTCCGAGTGGATAGAGGAGCCAAGGTTTAAGATAGGGCCCCGGTGATTGTCATACTGGCGAATTTTTGGGTGTATTTCGGGAGATTTTCGTCACCTGTCCAGCCCCAAGGTTTATATTGAGTTGGCCACACCTTAGGGCGGAGGGAGAGCTATGCGCAAAGTAGAGAGGTTTATGAAGGAGAAGAACCTCGAAGTCGGAGATTACGTCAGGATAATCGAAAAGGAGAACGGAAAC
>JAMOTW010000125.1 GCA_027062125.1 Thermococcus sp. | reverse complement strand
TACTCGTCATAGGCCTCGACTCCGCCCCGCCAGAGCTCCTGTTCAACCGCTTCATCGACGACATGCCCAACGTGAAGAGGCTCCTGGAAAAGTCCGTCTACGGCCCGATGCAGACGGGAATCCCTGCGATAACCATTCCGATGTGGATGGTGATGGTCACGGGAAAGACGGCCGGAGAGCTCGGTCTCTACGGCTTCAGGCACAGGACGGGCTATTCCTACACGGACTACTGGATAGCCCACAGCAGGAAGGTGAAGGAGCCGACCCTCTGGGACTACCTCGGCGAGCGTGGAAAGAAGTCGATAATAGTGGGCGTTCCTCCGACCTACCCGCCGAAGCCGATCAACGGCCACCTCGTGAGCTGCTTCATAACGCCCGATGCAAGTGTCGACTACACCTATCCGAAGGAGCTCAAAGGCGAGATTGAGCACCTTGTCGGCGAGTACATCTTCGACGTCCCCTTCAGGAGGGAAGCTAAGGACGAGGTCAAGGAAGGCATCTGGGAGATGACGGAAAAGCGCTTCGAGGTCATCCGCTACCTCATCCAAGAGAAGGAGTGGGACTACTTCCACTTCGTCGAGATTGGCCTCGACAGGCTCCACCACGCCTTCTGGCGCTACTTCGACCCGAACCACCACCTCTACCCCGGTAAGGGGAACAAGTACGAGAACGTCATCCCCGACTACTACAAGCTCCTTGACAAGGAGATAGGCGAGACGCTCAAGCTCGTGGACCTCGACGAGACGGCCGTATTCATCGTCTCCGACCACGGAATAAAGGCCATGCACGGCAACTTCGCGGTGAACCAGTGGCTGGCCGAGGAGGGCCTCCTGAAGGTCAGGAACCCTGAGGTTCTCCACGACGGAAAGGTCAAGCGCTTCGAGAGCCTCGACGTGGACTGGAAAGAAACGACGGCCTGGGGCTGGGGCGGCTACTACTCGCGCGTCTTCCTCAACGTCCTCGGCAGGGAGAAGGAGGGCAAGATACCCCTCTCCAGGTTCGAGAGGGTGAGGGACGAGGTTGCCGAGCAGATAAAGTCGATACGCGGCCCGAACGGCGAGAAGTGGGACACGAAGGTGTTCTACCCGGAGGACATCTATCCGATAGCGAAGGGAAGCAAACCGGACATAATGGTCTACTTCGACAACCTCAACTGGCGCGCGGCAGGAACCGTCGGCCACCCGAGCAACTATCTGCCCGAGAACGACACCGGGCCGGACGATGCCAACCACTCCGAGTTCGGAGTGTTCTCGATGTATCTGCCTGGCTTCGACGAGAGTAAAGCAACACAGCTCACCATCTATGACTTCGCTCCAACCATTCTCAGACTCTTCGGCATAGAGGAGCCCCTCGCCGGCATGCACGGGAGGAGCATCCTGCCAAGGTGATGCACTTGACCATAAAATACATTCCACATGCGCTGGAGAGAATGAAGGAGAGGGGGATAAGCAGGGAACTCGTGGAAGAAGCTCTCCAATCGCCCGATGACACCACAGAGGGATACATTGGAAGAAAAGTGGCGCAAAAACGAATAGACGGAAAGCTCATTAGGGTTATTTACGAGGAAATTGAGAATGACATAGTGGTCATCACGGCCTACGTTACCTCGAAGATAAAGAAATACGGGGGTGAGTAGATGGAGATATCATACGATCCCAAGCATGATGTGATGTACATCAGGTTCAGCCATGCCAAAGTAGTTGATACCGTGGAAGTCGAGGAGGGGGTCCTCGTAGATTACGGTGAAAACGGAGAGATAGTAGGTATCGAGATAATAGGGGCCTCCATGAGAACCCATGCCCCGATAACAGAGATAACATTTAAACTGGAAGAAGCGACGGCGGGATGAACCATGAAGAACCTCGAAAAGGGCTTTACAATCTGGCTCACGGGGCCGAGCGGTGCCGGGAAGACGACCTTAGCGGTGAAGCTCGCAAGGAAACTCAGGGAGATGGGCTACCGCGTGGAGATACTCGACGGGGACACGATAAGGAAGACCCTCTATCCAAACCTCGGCTTCTCGAAAGAAGCGAGGGAGATGCACAACCGCGTCGTCATCCACATGGCCAAGCTCCTCAGCAGGAACGGTGTGGTAGCTATAGTCTCTCTGATATCGCCCTACAAAGCGGTCAGAGAGTACGCGCGAAAGGAGATAGAGAACTTCATCGAGGTCTACGTCTACGCCCCGCTGGAGGTCAGGATTCAGCGCGACCCGAAGGGGCTGTACGCCAAGGCTTTGAGGGGCGAGATAAAGGGTCTCACCGGCTACGACGGCGTCTATGAAGAGCCGGAGAATCCAGAAGTCACAGTGGACAGCTCAAAGATGACGCCGGAGGAGGAAGTGGAGGCTGTAATAGCTAAGGCCAGGGAGCTGGGCTACCTACCCTGATTCTCAAAGGAGGGAGGGCGTTGAATCCCGTATTCGTGGGACTGGGCTTCCTGGTCGGCTTCCTCGTCGGCCTCACTGGGGTCGGCGGCGGGGCACTGATGACGCCCTCCCTCATATTCCTCGGAGTTGAGCCTTTGGTGGCCGTTGGCACGGACCTCCTCTATGCCACCGTCACGAGGGTCTTCGGCGTTTTCTTCCACGGGAGGAGAGGCAGGATAAGGTACGACATAGCAACGAGGCTCTTCGCCGGTAGCGTTCCTGCGATAGTTCTTGGCGGGATAATCCTCAGAGAGGTGGACCGGAACACCCTCAACGACAATCTTACCGTGCTCCTGGGGATAATACTCGTTGTCAGCGCGGTTCTAAGCCTCCTTAAGGGCGAATTCCGGGTCCCGGTGAGGGCAAGATGGGCCTACGTTTACCTTCTCGGATTCATAGTCGGGCTGACCGTTCAGTTCACCTCCGTCGGTGCCGGCGTCATAGTGAGCTTCGCCCTCATGAACGTCGCCAGGCTCGAGCCGAGGGACGTCGTTGGAGTGACGATAACCTACGGCCTGGCCCTGTCGGCGTTCAGCTTCGTAAACTACGCGGGCATGGGCAGTGTGGACTACCTGCTGGCGGGAGCCCTTATCCTGGGGGCCATCCCAGGGGTGTACCTCGGCACCCACGTCAACCGGAGGGCGGACAGGGAGAAGCTTAAAAAGGCGATAAACATCATAATCCTGCTGATAGGGCTCTTCACACTGATGAGCGGGTGAGCGGCTTGGACGAAACCGGGAAGGCACTCCAGAAGGTCGCCAGAGGCATGGGAATAGTCCTCGTGGGGACGGTAATCTCGATGTTCCTCACTTTTCTGAGCAGGACGTTGATAGCGAGGTACTTCGACAGGTACCAGTACGGTTCGTTCACGCTGACGATGACCGTACTCAGCATAGCGATGATGGTAGCGCTCCTCGGCCTCCAGAGCGGCCTTCCCAGGGAGATATCCCGCTACCTGAAGGAGAAGAGGGAAGAGGTTCCAACCCTCATCTCAACTGGGCTGACGATGGCCGTAACCGCCTCAGTGGTAATGGCGGTGGTGACCGCCTACCTCTCCCCCCACATCGCCCCCCTGCTCAACGACCGCTACCTCAGCGAGACCCTCCGCCTTGCGGCCCCGGCGCTGCCCTTCATGGTTCTGACGATGCTACTGGTCGCGATTTCCAGGGGACACGGAAGGGTGCGCGAGAACCTCTACTACCGCAACATCCTGCCCCCGCTCCTCTTCTTCCTGATACTCATCACGGGCATTCTGCTGGGCTTCGGTTTCACCTTCGTCTTCATCGCCTACGTTACCGCCCAGCTCCTCTCATCTGGAATAGCGACCATGGGAATGATAAGGCTTGGCCTGCTCCCCAGAAGGTTGCACTTCAGTGCGAGACTGGCGAGGGAGCTCTTCTTGTTTTCCTTTCCCCTGATGCTCACGGGAATCCTCGACTACGTGATGGGCTGGACCGACTCGCTGATGCTCGGCTACTACTTCAATCCCGATGTTGTTGGACTTTACAACGGCGCGGCGCCGATAGCGAGGCTTTTACCGCTCTTCCTCAACTCGATGGGCTTCCTCTACATGCCCATAGCAACGGCCTTCTTCACGAGCGGAGACATAGACGGGCTCAGGAAGCTCTACCGCACGACCACGAGATGGGTCTTCATTCTCACGTTCCCGGTGTTCCTCTTCGTCTTCGTCTTCCCGGAGAGCGCCATCAACTTCTTCTTCGGCCCCAAGTACACGGACGCCGCCACGGCCCTGCGGATACTCTCAGCCGGCTTCATGTTCCACGTGATGATGGGCCTCAACGGGATGAGCCTCATAGCCATCGGCGAACCCTCCGCAAACCTGACCGGCAACCTCTTCGCGGCGGCCGCCAACGTGGCACTCAACATCATCCTCATCCCACTCTACGGCATAGAGGGAGCTGCCGTGGCCACCGCGGTGTCCTACGTCACAGCCAACCTGTACAGGACCTGGTGGCTCCACAGGAAGACGGGAATACATCCGTTTGGAGGGAATTACCTCAAAACACTCCTTCCAGGCCTTGGATTGATAGGAGGAACCGCACTCCTGGGAATTGACGGGGGGCTGATTATCGCAGCTGCGGTGACAATCGCCGTTTATGCTGGCTATGTCATCCTAATACTCCTGCTCAGGACGGCCGAAAAGGAGGACATTGAGCTTATAGAGGCCGTCGAGGCCAGAACCGGCGTGAACCTCGGACCTGTTAAGAGACTCCTCTCCCGCTTCCTCTCCGGGACGAACTGAACGTCACACCCCACGCTCTGAGGGCGTCGTAATCCGGCTCAGGCCTCTCGTCGTAGAAGTCCAGTCCGAACCAGGATACCACCTCAAGTATCTCCCTAACCTGCCTCTCGCTCAGCTGATCCTTCCACTTGATGAGCTGCTTGGGTGTACCGATGTACTCCCTGCCGTAGCTCTTCCTCGTCACCATGCTCGGCTTTCTCATCTTCTTCCATGCCTCTTCAGGAACCTCCTCGCCGATGTGGCCGAAGACCCTCCGGAACTCCTCCTCAGGCTCGCTCACGAGCCTCTCGTAGACGACCGTGTACCAGGGGTACGGCTTCTCCGAGGCAAGGGGTATGTAGTTCTCAAGGGCCCAAACTGCGGCGAGGCGCCCTATTTCCGAGTTTATACCCTCAAGTTTTTTGAGGAGATCTCTCTGTTCTCCGAGTTCGGGGACCTTCTGAACCTCCTTCAGGAGCCCCTCCAGGGGCAGTCTGGAGTGAAAACCGGTCGCCAGCTGGGATGCTATTGTGGCACACGGGTGGCGAATTATGAAGTAGTAGCCCCTTATCTCAAAGGTTCTCGCCACCCATGGCAGGATTGTGTTTCCCCGGACGAACTTGACGACGAGCTTTGAGCCCTTCAGCCTCTTAACAACACCCATCCGGTAGGGGAACTGGATGTAGACCTTTCCTGAGAAGCTCCTTTCCAGGTACTCCCTTATGCGGTCGTATTCACCAGGGAGGGGGACGTAAGGATCGTAGGGGAAACCTACCCTGCCGAACTCTGGATAGTACCTCGGATGAAACGGCTCGAAAACGGATCGGTACCCTGGTAGAGACTCCATGAGCTCCATGAACCATGTGGAGCCGGAGCGGCGGGAGCCAAAAACGGCGATAGTGTCCTTTGGGGAGTAATTGTGAATCCTCGACGCGGCGATGTCAACGAGCATGTTGAATTTTGCCAGCGTTTTAAGCAGCAGGGGCCTCATCAGCCCATTGTGGCGGGTAGGAGTTATAAACCTTACTGGGTTTAGATTCCATTGACCGCGTGAGCCTGAAGGCGCGGATAAGAGGTGTACCCGATGGAAACCGGAAGGATAGTTATCCTGGGCATAGACGGGCTGGAATACAACCTCGTTGAGG
>JAMOTW010000124.1 GCA_027062125.1 Thermococcus sp. | reverse complement strand
TGGCCCTCGTGAACCCCTCTGGGAGCGAAGTAGACGGGGTTCTCACCTACCGCATATCCACGGACGACGGCGTCCTCTACAAGGACTCGATAAAGCAGTCGATACCTGCTGGAAGCAGTGAGGTCACGGTGAAGTTCGAGGTTCCAGTTGGGAAGACCGTTTACTACGAGTTCGTGCTGGTTTCCGCAGGGGAGAGCAGTTCGATAAAGGGACAGTTCTACCTCGAGCCCCCGGCGCCGCCCACGACCACGACCCGGCCCCCAACGACAACCGCCCCCTCCACGACGACGCCATCGAACACAACCACGACCGCGGGCGGCGGTTCGAGGGGAACGTGGATAGCCCTCGTCCTGGTGGCCTTCCTCCTGCTGGCGGTGGGGGCGTGGTACTACCTCAACAGGCAGGGTGGGGCCAAGAAGAAGCGCGTCCGCCTCAAACCAAAGAGGCGCTCCCCCCTCGGCAGGTTCAAGAGGCCAAAGAAGCCGGAGTTCAAGGAGAACAAGGAGCTCCCGAAGAAGTAGCTTCCCTTCCCTCTTTTCATCCCGCCCTTATCCCTCCAAACCTTTTTATCCCCTCGCTCGATAGTTCCTACAGGCGAGGGGGTCGGGGACTCTCGGGGTGCTCCCGAGGAAGTTCCGCCCACCTCACCGGGGCCGCGGTGCCGCAAGGCACCCGCCGAGAGGCGGGGCAACGGCGCAGAAACGACACGGCCTCCGGGGGATGTGGATGACGCGCGCGAAGGGCCCGGCGACGGGTTCCGAGTTAACCCGCAGACTATCCCGGAGGATGCGGTGAAACGGCCGTCCCGCGGGGTGCAAGGCCGAGGGAGGGGCGATGAAGTCCCGGTGCGAGCCCCGTGGTAGGCCGCTCAGTCGAATGTCCCCTTGAGACAGAAGGCGGGCTACGGCCCCCTCGCCTCACCTTCTCATCACGTCGAGGGCCGAAGCGAGGAGTATGAGCGTCCCCCCGATTGCCGTGGTCACCCCGGGAACCTCGCCGAAGACGAGGAAGGCATAAACGACGGCGCTCATCGGGTCGAGGTAGCTGAGCAGAGCGGCCTCGTTCACTCGACGGTTTTGAGGCCGTCCATGTAGAGGAAGAGCGCGAGAACTGTGTGAACAGCTACGAGAACCAGAACCGCCCACCAAACCGGCTCTCCGGTTCCCTGGACTGCAACGAAGGGCAGGAGAACAAGGGATGCTATCGCCAGCTGGAGGAGCGTCAGGACCTTTCCGTCCACATCCCGGAGGAACCGACCGAGGTTTGGGATGAGCGCGTAGAAGAGGGCCGCTATGAGGGCCAGGAGTATCCCGACGAAGTCCCTATCGTTGAGGCTGAGTTTCTGGCCGCTTATTATCAGCGTCAGCCCGAGGAAGGCCAGCCCTATCAGGCCCCATTGTTCCCTTGAAATCTTCTCCCCAAGGAAGCGCCACGATATGAGCGTTGCCAGTACCGGCGCCGTGTAGTAGACGAGAACCGCGTTGGCTATGGTCGTGTAGTTGAACGCGGTGAACAGGAACGCCCAGTTGAGGGCCAGGGCGATGCCGAGGCCGAGGAGGGGCTTCCACCTCATCCTGAGCAGGCCGGGAAGCGCCTCGAGCTTTTCCCTCTCGAGAAGGCCGGTTATGGCAACGAGGAGGAGCGCGCCGAGGGAGACCCTGGCGAAGGCCACCCCCAGGCCGGAAAGACCCGAGAACCGCGCGAAGATTCCGACGCTGCCCCAGATGAGCATGGCGGTGGCTATCTCGACCCTTCCGTTCATACCTCATCCCCGTGCTCCTCGAGCCACAGCCTGTAGGCGTCCCTGACCTCCCCGCGCCTGAACTCTGGAACCGCGTCCTCGAAGGGGTTGAAGCGCTCCAGCTTTCTCTCGTCGGAGCCTATGTAGGTGGTTATGAAGCCGACCTTCGAGTGGAGGCTCGATGGCAGGCGGAGGATTCTCTTGACGTCTACCGTAACACGGCCGTCGAAGTATGCCTTCGAGAATGTACTCGAGAGGGCGAAGAGCTTCGTGAGGGTTTTGTAACCGATGCCCTGGGGAAAAGCGGTCAGCAGACCTTTCCTTACGAAGTTCTCGTATATCTCCTCGCGGTTCTCGAGGAGCTTTTCCACCTGCCCTCTCCTGAGGTTTATGTTGAGGAGGTGGTTCTCGTTCATTCTCCTGAGGAAGTAGCCGAAGCGCAGGCGGAAGACGCGGTAGTAACCGGAGGAGAGCATTATCCTCCTGCTCCTGATGTCCTCGAAGGTTATCTCCTCGGCGGCGCTGACGTAGGAGAGCACCTTCTCCCTCGCCTTCCCGTCGAGGGCCATCGCCCAGTCGTCGAGGACCCTGATGTGGTATCCCCTGCCGGAATAGATTACGTGGAGATCCTCGAAGCCGAAGTCCTCCTTGAGAACCACGAGGGTATCCCTCGCCAGCTCCTTCGCGTCTTCAAGGCAGATGGGGCAGACCTTCCCGTGCTCGTGGATGTGGTGGCACCTCCTCAGCGGCAGGTCCTTGGCGTCTATATCGAACACCAGCTCCGCCCCGAGCCAGCCTTCCATCTCCCTGGGCTCCTCGTAGAGGGCGACCGAGGAGTAGACCGCGTAGGGAGCGGTGGCCCTCATGTAGTCCTCAAGGTCACGGACGTCGAGGAAGACGTTCTTCCTGTCACTCGGCCCCTCCCCCGTGTGGTCGAAGCCGAACTCCCTGTTCTCCAGGGTTCTCACTATGAAGTCCGGCAGCCTCTTCGCGCTCCATTCCCTCCTGTAGTACTTCGCCCTCTCCGCCTTCGTGACCTCCCTGAAGAGCTCGCTCATTCTCCCTCACCCCCCTCCGGGGCCTCTCCAGAACCCTCCTGGTTTCTGCTCCGCTCAGCCTTTCTCTTTTCGAAGTATAGCTTCCTGAGGTAGTACGTCAGCGGGTTCTTGATGTTCCTGCAGTCCCTGTCGGGCTTGCAGAGCTCCGGCGCGTTGGCTTTAATCTTCGAGCAGTTGGGCGGGAAGTACCAGGGGGAGTTCCCGCTGTCCTCGAGGGTTGGCTTGTCGGTCAGACCGAAGCCGAGGTGGTACCAGATGTTCTTTATCTCGTGGGGCTGGTCCTCGAAGAGCGGCGGACTGCAGCGGTTTCCGGCCTCGATGATGACGGGGAGTATCTCCCTCTCGATTACATCGAGGCTCTGGACGCAGTCCCTTATCCTGACGTCCCTCCTCGGCGGGTTGGGGCAGAGCCTCGCGTAGCTCAGGAAGCTCGTCAACAACACCGTTATGGCGTAGTTCCTCAGGCCGGAGGGGACGCCGCCGAGGGCAATCTTGACGCACGGCGGGAAGAGGTCGAAGCGGAGCGGCTGGGCTTCCGCTCTCCCGAGCTTCTCGAGCCTCTCCTTGAAGTGCTCCCTCGCTATCTCGCCCAGCCTCTCGTAGAGCTGGAGGTAGTACGCTGGAAGCTCGTCCCTCACCTCGTAGAGCAGGTTCACGGCCCTTTCAAAGCTCCTCTCGAAGGAGCGCCTCCACAGCTCCACGGACTGGTCCCAGGTCAGGTAGGCGTAGCCGTTCCTCACGTAGACCTCCTTGAGCGAGCCGTCCCAGAGTTCCAGGAACTTTGAGAGACTTAGCCTGTACTCGAGCCTCAGCTTCCTCCGCTCCTCCGGGGAGAGCTCGGTGTGATGGGTTCTCTCCAGTATGACCCTGTCCCTCTCAGGAATCTCGCCTTCCCCGACGGTTTCAAGCGGCACCGACGTCCCCTCGAGGGTTTTCGCCCTCTCCACCCTCGCCGAGTATATCCTCAGGTTAGTCTCCTTGACGAGCTCCATCTCCAGCCCGTAGGGTGAAAACGCGAGGGCTCCCAGCAGGGCGTAGAAGGTGAGCAGGTCCCTTACCCCGCTGAGCTCGAGAACCTCCTTGGGTATCTCCCCTGAATTGACCCATTTGACCCTCTCAAGGGCCGCTTCGAGCCCGACATACGATGGGATTATCATGAGTAGCTCGGTTATTCCACCGAACTCCTCTTTAACGAGCCTCCGGGCCTCCGCCCCGAATGGATCCAGCATGGCTTCACCTCTCATGAATAGGTATGCTTGGGGAATAAAACCGTTTTCCTTTTTTACCTCAATAGATATCCAAAAATTTGCCTCCCTTTGGGATGTGAGGGGGTAGTATTTGGATACTTTTCAAATCAGGGAGGAACAGGCGAAATTTTTCCAAAAGTTTTATATCTCCTTGGTGCTACATGTTATACCGGAGGGGGGTGTGGGTTCGCAACGAACTCCAGAAGGTGGTTTGCATGGTCATGGAATACAAAGTCAAGAGAGTGAAGAGTGGGATCCAGGGCTTTGATGATCTAATTCAGGGTGGATTCCCAAGCGGTACCACTGTTCTGGTTACTGGTCCGACCGGAAGCGGCAAGACTACTTTTGGTGTTCAGTTCGTTTACAAGGGTGCTGAACTCTACAACGAGCCCGGAGTCATTGTCACCCTCGAGGAGAGGGCCAGTGACCTCAGGAGGGAGATGCTGGCCTTCGGGTGGGATATTGAGAAGTACGAGCGGGAAGGGAAGATAGCCATAATCGACGGCGTTAGTGCTGTGGTGGGCCTTCCCTCTGAGGAGCAGTACGTCCTCGAGGGAAACCTCGACGCTGAGGACTTCCTTCGCTACGTCTACCGCGTTGTCAAGGCCATCAACGCCAAGAGGCTCGTCATAGACTCCATACCCTCGATAGCCTTCAGGCTGAGGAGGGAGGAGGAGATAAGGAAGGTTCTTCTCCAGCTCAACACGATCCTCCTCGAGATGGGCGTCACCTCCATACTCACAACCGAGGCCCCGGAGCCCTCGCGTGGCAGGATAAGCCGCTACGGGATAGAGGAGTACATTGCCAGGGGAGTCATCCTCCTGGACTTTGCCGAGAAGGAGGTTGAGCTGAAGCGCTACCTCCTCATCAGGAAGATGCGCGAGACGAAGCACTCGATGAAGAAGTACCCCTTCGAGATAAACGAGAAGGGCATCGTCGTCTACCCGAGCGGTGAGGTGTACTGATACCTTTTCTGCGTTTTCTCAGGGTAAGGGTAAAGTTTTTAAGGTTCGCGGATTACTTTAAATCATGGTCAGGATTAAAAAATTACCAGTGGTTCTGGTGGTATTCCTCCTGATGGTTCTGGGCGCGCTCCTTGTTATCGGGGATGGGAGAACCGAGTCCAGGGCCTTTGTCGGGCTGTGCGTCTACTCGGGCGAGGGATTCTCAGTTCTGACCGACGGGGAGAGGACCGTCGGTGTGTACGCCTCCCTCGAGGTGGGGAGGGTTTACAGGGTCCAGGGTATTCCATTCAACTCAACGTCCGGCTTGAGGATAAAGCCCGAGGACATCCGCCCGGCCACCCCCACGTTTCCCCTCGATTCCATTACCGGTGCCTACTGGCCCTCCAGGGGTTACTACCTGCTTACTCCGGCGAGGGTGAGGCTGGCGCTCCCCCTCAATGTTCCAAAAGGTGAGCTCGTGAGGATGGAGGGCCTGTGGCACAGCGGCAGGTTCTATCCCGTTGGATACACCCGCCTTGGGCTGCCGTCGAAGCCCTCCGACGGTATGCCCTGGGAGGTTGAGGGTGTAATCCTGCACACCGGAAGGAGGACGGTTCTCTGGAACGGGAGCGAGGAGGTGGTTCTGTACCCTCCCTACGGAACCGAACTCGAGCCCGGTCAGAGGGTTCGCGTCCGGGGTATAGCCAGGTTCTACTCGAGACTCTCGCTTTTCATCGACTCTCCGGATGATATTGCCGTTACTGGAGCCGCCGAGGAGAAACCCATCCGGAAGGCGCGCGTTGGGGACATCGCCGTTGGGAACTGCACTGTAACGGG
>JAMOTW010000123.1 GCA_027062125.1 Thermococcus sp. | reverse complement strand
TACCTTTCTTCTGGGATCCGAATAATGATAGTAAACTGGACGGGTTCACCTACAACGACTTAAAGAACCTCCTCGCCAGTAAATACGGCATAGAATTCGAGAAGATGAAGACAGTAATGGAAGCGGGCCAGCTGTGGACGGAGATAAGCACGCCAAGAGACTACGCGGTTTTCAAAGAACAGCTCGAAAACGTTTCAAAAGAACTCGAAGAAAAAACTGGAGAAGGACTACTAGAACTTATCAAAAACTATGGAGGACCATGGGACTTAAACTCAACAGAGCAAGTAATGCCCACTCATTGGCAGAGCAAATACTGGATCGATGGTGTCCCTCAGGTTCACAAGTCAGCCTGGGAGGTCGTGTTCGCACTCCTTGCAAAAGGACACACTCTGGGGCATCATTATGTCTACGATATAGATGCGGGCTTATATTTGGATCTAGACTTTGATGGAAACGATGACACCCAGCTACCAGCCAGCTACACCTCAAAAACCGGCCCCTACACCGGTGTTGGCTACTACATGATTGTCAAGTGGGGGTGACAGGATGAAAAAGTTCTTCATATCGCTTTTTATCTTTTTAATGTTCCTTCAGCCGGTTAGTGCGTTCAATGCTCTTGAGAAACTCGATCAGAACGGGACTTACCTCTGCATCACCATTAGGGGAGATGCAACCTCACGGTACTGGACTCCCCCAACAAATCCATTCAACGATACTTCAATTCAAGGACTTTACATAATAATCCCCTATAACAAAACCCATGTTTGGTTCATCTCATATTCCCCCAGTGGCACAAAAACTGAAAAACCAGACCGATATTACCCAAGAACCCCCAGAGTGCCCTTCAAGCTCTCGGACTGGAATCTTTCAAAGATCCTCAAGGAATATCAATGGGGAGTTGAGAACTACCTGCCGAACGTTAGTGGGGAACACTGGTACAAGGGCTACTGGAACAGCACGATAACAAGGTGGTATGTGGAAATTAACGCGACTACGTTCAAAGTGATCCTTCACGGTGCTTATTGTGGCGAGTGTGAACAGTACATCACTTTTGAATGCTGGAGGAATGGAACTAACGTGACCTGCCAGTGGGGAAAACCGGTCTTCAGGTTCGTAGCTCCTCCGTGGACGCCAAAAGACACGACAACAACCACAAAACAAGAGGAGAAAACCTGCGGTCCAGCTTTGTTAGTTGGATTAACGTTGGCCCCATTAACCTTGAGATGGAAGAGGCGCGAGTGAACCCCGCTATTCCCCAATTTTTTCAAGGGGGTACTTCCTCCCGTTCTTCTCCAGCTTCCTCTCCACTGCCTTGTCGAGGTCTATGCCCAGCTCGTGGGCGAGGAGCGTCAGGTAAATCATCACGTCGGCTATCTCGTCGGCTATGGCCTCCTTTTTGGCGGGGTCATTTACTGCCTCGAGTATCTCGCCATCGCTCTCCCACTGGAAGTGCTCGAGCAACTCGCCCAGCTCCACCGCGGCGGAGATGGCGAGGTTCTTGGGAGTGTGGTATCTCCTCCAGCCCCTCGCCTCGCGGAAGGCGACGACCCTCCTTTCAAGCTCCCTGAAGTCCATGCCACCACCCCACTAGTAAACGTGCGCGTCGGCGTTCCTGAGCAGTTCCAGGAGCTTCAGAAACTCCTCGAGCTCCTCCTTTGAGAAGTGCCCCTCAACGTCGTCCTCAGGATCGAGCTTCGCTATCATTTCGCGGGCCTTCATGAGGTCGTCGAGGTCCTCCTGGAGCTCAATCGCCCTCTGGGTGAACTCGTAGCTCGTGTGCGGGCTCTCGAGGGCCCTCTGCTGGTTGGCAACTATGGCTATCTTGAGGTTCGCTATAGTTTCATCGATAAGCTCGAGCAGTTCTCCAACCTTCATCTTCACCACGTACATAGTTACTGGGGGAGAGTATTTAAGCCTCCCGAAAGGCTTTTACGTCACGAGGGGGAAAATCTTATGGTGGTGCGGGTGGACTTCGACCTCTTCATGGAGCGGTACGGGTACAAGATACTCTTTGGACTCTTCGGTCTGGTTCTGCTCACGATATTTGGGGTGCTTGGCCTCTACGCCTACGCAGTACTCAGGCTTTTCGGGCTCTTTGCCGGGGGA
The DNA here is from genome assembly GCA_027062125.1 of Thermococcus sp. Taxonomy (GTDB): domain Archaea; phylum Methanobacteriota_B; class Thermococci; order Thermococcales; family Thermococcaceae; genus Thermococcus. The sequence goes on along the minus strand of JAMOTW010000123.1, from coordinate 3,801 downwards.
CTGCTACTGATTCTGGCACTAGTGTACGCCTTCACCGCGGGCAGGAGGGTACTTGATGCCCAGGCGGAGGCCCACGCCAAGTACTTCTACGACGACAGGCCGAGGAGGTGAGAAAATGGACATCGGGCTCTTCATGGAGAGGTACGGGTACAGAATCCTCACCGTGCTCTTCGCCTCCATCGTGGTGGGGATCGTCAGCGTTCCGTTCCTCATACTGTTCTGGGGCTTCTCCGACTACGCGCCCGTTGCAGGGGCGGTCACGGTAATCGCGTTCATCATAGGGCTGGCCCTCTTGATGGTTCCCAAAGACTGGCGCTCCGAAACCCTAACGAGAACCTTCTTCAGGACCCACAACGAGGTCTACTACGACAAGAACGAGAGAAAGGGGCCGTAGCTTCGAAAATTTTTCGATTTTTGACGGGAGTTTTCTGAAGGCAGAGTTTTAACCCCAACCGCGAAGGAACTACGGTGGTGACATGGAGGCGGTTAAGGCTTACCCTTCTGATTCAACCGAAGTCAAGACCAGGAAGCGTGAGAAAAAGCTTCTCATGGGTAACGAAGCCATCGCTTATGGTGCCCTCGAAAGCGGCGTTGTCTTTGCGACAGGCTACCCCGGGACACCGTCGACCGAGGTCATCGAAACGATAGCCCATCTGAAGCCGGAGGTATTCGCCGAGTGGGCGCCCAACGAGAAGGTTGCTTTGGAGGAAGCGGCAGGCGTTGCCTACACCGGGTTGAGGGCGCTCGTAACAATGAAGTGCGTTGGTCTGAACGTCGCCGCGGACCCGCTCATGAGCCTCGCCTATTCGGGCGTCGAAGGCGGCCTCGTGATACTCGTTGCCGACGACCCGGGACCGCATACGAGCCAGACCGAACAGGACGACCGCTACTATGGTAAAATCTCCCTCCTGCCGGTTCTCGAGCCCGCCGACCCGCAGGAGGCCCACGACCTCATAAAGTACGCCTACGAGCTGAGCGAGCGCTATAAGGTTCCTGTCATCTTCCGCACGACCACGAGGGTTAACCACACGACTGCCGACGTGGAGGTCGGTGAGTTTGTCGAGCTCGACAGGAAGCCCGTCTTCAAGAAGGACATTGAGAGGTACGTCAGGGCCAGCATGGAGGGCAACAGGAAGAGGCACAAGTGGCTCAACGAGACGCTGGCAAAGATAGAGGAGGAGTTCAACTCGATGCCCTTCAACTGGGTCGAGGGGAAAGAGGACGCCAAAGTTGGAATAATCGTCGAGGGTGCACCCTACAACTACGTGCGCGAGATTCTGCCGAAGATCAACGCGGACTTCAAGGTTCTCAAGCTCTCAACGCCCCACCCACTCCCGAGGAAGCTCGTCGTGGACTTCCTCAAAACCGTTGATTTTGCGATTGTAATCGAGGACGGGGCGCCTTTCCTCGAGGAGGAGGTCAAGATAGCCGCCTACGAGGCCGGCTTGAACGTCCCGATATACGGCAAGAGGACCGGCCACCTTCCGCTCGAGGGAGAGCTGACGCCGAGCCTCGTGAGGAACGCGCTCCTCGGACTCATCGGCAAGGAAGGGGAGGAGTACACCAAGCCGGAGGAGGTTGCCTACGCGGAGAGCTTAGCACCGAAGAGGCCGCCGGTAATGTGCCCAGGCTGTCCGCACAGGGGCTCTTACAGGGCCGCTCTGGATGCGCTCAGGGATTTGAAGCTCGGCCGCTATTCCGTCCCGATTCACGGCGACATAGGCTGCTACGCGTTGTCTCTCCTCCCGCCGCTCGAGGCCATATGGACTGAATACGTCATGGGCGCGAGCATAAGCCTGGCCAACGGTCAGAGCGTCGTCATGAACAAGAAGATAATCGCGACAATCGGCGACTCGACGTTCTTCCACAACGGAATTCAGCCGCTGGTAGATGCCGTCTACAAGAACCTGAACGTTCTCGTCATGATACTCGACAACAGAACCACCGCGATGACCGGCCACCAGCCCCATCCGGGAACCGGCGGAAGCGAAACCGGCAGGAAGTTCAACGAGATAGACATCGAGGCCCTCGTCAAGGCTCTCGGGGTGAAGTACGTCAAGACCGTTGACCCCTACGACCTCAAAGCAACGAGGGAGGCCATCAAGGAGGCCATGCAGGTGGAGGGGCCAGCGGTGGTAATAGCCAAGCAGGAGTGCGTTATACCGGTCATAAGGCGCGGCGAGATAGGCGAGAAGCCAATAGTCGTCGAGGACAAGTGTACTGGATGCAAGGCCTGCATACTCTTAACCGGCTGTCCGGCGCTCGTTTACGACCCTGAGACCAACAAGGTCAGGATAGACGAGCTGCTCTGTACAGGCTGCGGCGTCTGCAACCAGACGTGCCCGTTCGATGCCATAAAGTTCCCGAGCGAGCTGGAGAAGGGGGCTTAGCCCCCAACCACTTTTAAAAACTGGATTCCCTCAAAATCCCTATCAAACGTGGCAATCTCCGTTATTCCGTGCTTTAAGCATGTGGCAACTATTAGGGCATCATTTGGTAAAAGGCCAAACTTCTCCGAGACCGTCATGATTGTTTCAACATCCTCCTCTTCCTCAATAATTTCGATGCTTGAAAGATTTACGAGCTCCAAAACAAGAGAGTACGCCCTTTTGAGCACCAAACGACCTTCTTGGCTCTTTGCGAACGCTTTAGCATCGTATATGTTAGTAATACCTTTCTCCCTCGCAAGCTTCCGGAAAGTCACATAGATGGCCTCATTTATTGTTGTCCTGGAAGTAACCTTGTTGGGATATTCAAGTATTTTCTCAGCGCTTTCGCTCATTGGTGTTTCAAAGAGGTAGCTGTACATAACGTTCGCGTCAATATAAATCACCGAACTCAGCCTCCAGCTCATATGCCCTAAGCTCCTCAAACTCAGCCTTTCCCAAAATTCCCCTGAGTTTCCTAAAGTCCCCTTTTGGTCTTTTCCTCTCTCTTATAAGCTCCCTACGAAGCAATTCAAGTTCCAAGAGCCTCTTCAGTTCTTCAGGGTCAGTGTTTTCGGGGACGTTCACCCTGATGGTAATGACCGGCATATGATCACCAAATAAAAATTGGGCGAGGAAGTTAAATCCTTTACTCCCTTCAGACTTCCAGAACCATGTACCTCCTCACGAGAGGGTTCGGGTAGAGCTCCCAGCCGATTCCTTCCGTTTCCGCCTCGATTTCCCCGAAGAGACCGCCCTCGCGCGGGTCGAGGCTTTCCCCGTAGATTTTCCCGGGCCTTATCTCAACCTTCATGTAGCGGGGAAGGCCTACCATGACTTTCCCGTTCTCCCTCGCGTAGTCAATCGCCCACTTGGCAGTGTACAGGCCCGCGTAGATTTCCGCGATTCTAACCGGGACGCTGGACTTGCCGATGGCGATTATCTCGATGCCGGTTTCCTCCCAGAACTTCTTCGCCAGTGGTTGAAGGTCCTTTGCGAGGTCCTTCCACACTTCCTTTCCGCGGTCGGTTATCGTCAGCGCATCTATCGTCGGCTCGTCCAGCTTCCTGACCTCTATTCCGCCTATTGTGGAGTCGAGGTGGATCACGTCAGGCTTGACCTTCCTCGCCAGCTCAACCGCTAAAAAGGCCTCGTCCTTCACCGCCTGCCTTCCGCTCATGTCGTAGTTGAAGGGATCGGCGTAGCGCACAAGGCTGAGAGTTGCCGTCCTGTAGGGTTTCTCAACGAGCACTGCGGCCGTTGCTATAAGCCCAACCGGCTCATAATCCCCTGTCAGCAGCGCGCCCCCAGTGTCAGCGGCAACGAACCTCATGGAAATCACCGTTAACGGGCAATTACCAATATACCCTCCCAC
>JAMOTW010000122.1 GCA_027062125.1 Thermococcus sp. | reverse complement strand
AATATCGGCCAACGAGATACTTCCACCGGAGGAGTTTGCCAAGCGTCTCGACGAGGAGCCCTTCTCAAGGGCCTGGGAGGCCATGAAGGACGGCTTCATTAAGGCCGTTGCCTCAGAACTTGCCGTCGTTGGGGACGCTAAGGAGATAATCCTCTCAGGCAGGCTGATGCGCATAGACGAGCTGAGGAAGGACGTGGAGGATACATTCGAGGAGCTCTTTGACCTTCCCGTCGTCAGGCAGAGGGGCCTTGAGGGCAAGGCCAAAGAAGCCGCCCAGGGGAGCGCCATAATCGGCGACGGCCTCGCTGGGGGCCAGTTCAGGGAGCTCGTGGAGCACGTGGAGATAAAGAAGAGCCGCGGAAGCGTCCTTGACTACGTAAAGCTCCCGATTGATGTTTAGAGGGAGTTCTCTATTTTTCCAACCTTTTCCTCCAGCCTCTTGAGCTTCCCCTTGAAGCGCCTCACCTGGGAGTTGGCAATTCCAACTATTCTCTCGATGTAGGCCTCATCGACCCAGAGCTCCCCATCAGAGCCGAGGGGAACGTCCATCCTCTCGGTGGAGCGTATCTCAACGAGGAGCTTCCTGTGGCTCACGCTCTTGATGTTCGAGTACTTGAAGCCCAGCCCGATGGCGAGGTTGAGCAACTTAACGGCGTCCTCTAGGGTTCTCGCCCCGACGTGGAGGATTGGGCTCCGAACAAGAAACCAGAGCTGGCCCTTTTCGTGTCTCCCGATGGCCTCAAGCACCTCCTCGACTTTGACGGTTCTGTGCCACTTGCCGAGCCAGATCGAGTTCACCTTGTCCCCGAAGTCCGGCATCTCCATGACAGAAATTCTTCCAGAGCACGAGGAGGTAGTGAAATAGTTCTCAAGGGAGTTGATTTTATCGAGCAGCGGTATTATGTCCTCATCAACCTTATTCTCGGCTAAGGCATGCCTGAGGCCTTCCATCGCTCTAGCTTTCTGCTCATCGAAGTTTTTGGTGTAGAGGAACATTTCTCACACCTACCCGTCCATTTTGACAGAGTGTACTCCCGAAACATGTTCCGGGGGTATCCATTAAAAAGGATTGTAGGATGTGCCCTCATATATTGACCGCATTCTGTCCCTGTCCTTTTCCCTGACTTTTTCGGCATCTTCTGGAACGTCTATTGAGTCTTTCGTCTTCGAAATCCCGAGAATTTCCCTCACGTTGTCTATGGACATACTTGATGGCGGTTTGGTTAGTCCTGTTGCATCGACCACAGTTTCCCTCTCACTCACAAACTCCACCAGCCGTTTGTAGGTTGGATGGACACTCAAAGTCGATGAATCGCCTATCAAAATCAGCTTCCTCTTGGCCCTCGTCAGCGAGACGTTTAACCTTCTCAAATCCTTTAAGAAACCAAGCTCGCCCTTTCTGTTGGAGCGGACGAAGGACAGGACGATTACCTCCTTTTCCCTTCCCTGGTAGCCGTCCACAGTCTTCACCTCGACCTCCTCCGGCAGGAGCGAGCGGATCAGGTCGCGCTGGTCGTCGTAGGGGGTAATCACTCCAATCCACTCCGGATTGAGACCGAGCTCCAAGAGTTTTTCAACGACCTCCTTAACCAGCCTCGCCTCAAGCGGATTCTCCCTGCTCTCGCTCCCATAGCGCTGTCTCTCGAAGCGGTCTTCCCTTCCAGAGGTGTCCACGAAGACCAGGACGTTCTCCGGCCTGAGGACTTCGTTCCACAAACCATCGCACGCGGGGCTTTTAACCCCGAGGTCGGCGAGGGTTATCGCCCTGATGCTCTCGTCCGCCTCTATCCGGCCGCCGTAGAACTCCCTGCTCGGGAACTCCATGAGCCTTTCGTTCATTCTGTACTGGACTGTGAGCATCTCGCTCTTCCCGGGATAGCGCTCAATCAGTCCCTCGAAGAGCGTATTGCCTAACTCCTTGGCCTTCTCGCTGAGTATCGTCGGGGGCAGCTGCTTGTGGTCTCCGGCCAAAACGAACCGCCTCGCGCGGTTTATGGGTATGAGGACGCTTGGGATGGTTGCCTGGGTAACCTCGTCTATTATCGCCACATCATAGGAGCCGTAGTCAACGACATCCAGTCCAGCCGAGGAGTTCGTCGTTAAAACAACGTCCGCCTCCCTGATGATTTCCCTCGCTATTCTCTCCTCAAGCTTCTTAGCATCGTCAAAGGTCTTCTGGACCTGCCGGTTGATCTTAATCCACTCCGCCATCTCGTGGATCAGCCTTGCGGGAACTCCCCTCGTCCCGATGCCCTTCGAGGCCAGCCTGAGTATCTCCCTGTCGCTCAGCCCGCGCCTGTACTTCGGGGACGGCTTCGTGAAGGTGTCGCGCTTTTCAGCGAGGTTCTGGCCGATAACGTGGAGCTCCCTCAGCTCGCCGTAGAGCTCGTGCCGGGTTATGAGGTAAGCTAATGTCGTCTCGTGGAGGCTCTTTGAGACCCTGCTCGGGTGGCCGACGCGGACAACTTTAACGCCCGAATCAACAAGCCTCTCCACGAGGTTGTCCACGGCAACGTTGCTCTCCGCCGTTGCCAGAACCCTGTTGCCCCTCTCCACCTCCTGCCTTATCAGCTCGGCCAGGGTTCTCGTCTTGCCTGTTCCGAACGGACCGTGGATGAGGAAGAAATCAGGGCTTCCAAGGGCTCTCGCTATTGCCCTCCTCTGGCTCGCGTTCAAGCTCTTGTCGAAGGGCGTGAACTCGACTTCCCCACTCTCTTCCGGCTCCCTCAGACCGAGGTAGAGCTCCAGGGCCTTCCTCCCGCTCTCGCGAAGGGCCTCAAGGTTCTCAAGCCAGCGCTTGAAGGTTATATCGTTGGCGTAGAGGTCGATGCGGACTCCCTTCAGCGCCCACTCCGGGACGGTTTCCAGGGCGACCGTTATGAACCGCTTTCCCTTCTCGACGACCGTTCCAACCAGGTCGCTCTTCAGCGGGTCTCTCCTGCTGACAACCACCAGATCGCCAACGCTTATCTCGGTCTTTATCTCCCTATCGCGGCCGTATTTCACCAGAAAGTAGCCCAGCTCCTCCCCGACGACCTTCCCGTTGAGTCCCAGAACGGCTCTCCCGACCTTTTCCCTCTCGCGCCCGCTGAGCCTTTTCATCTCCAGGCGCATGGCCTCTATTTCGGCCTTACGCTCCATCTCGACGAGCACCTTGAGGCGAGAGATAAACTTCCCCAGTTTTTCGTCCATTTTTCCTCCCGATGAGCGAAGAGAAGAGCCGTTTAAAAGGTTGAGGGTGGTCAGCCCATGCGAGTTTCCTCACCGCTCGGACGAAACTTCCCTCATCATCCCAGAAGGAGTAGGGAAGAGGGGTTAAAAAGCTAAGCCCTCTCAGAGGAAACCACTGAGACTATGTCCCTGTGGAAGGATTTCAAGGCCTTCCAGTGCCGCTCGTCAATCTCGTCGCTCCACGAGACCCTCTTGTAGAACCTTTCCAGGTCGTCGAGCAGGTACTCCAGATATTCCCTGCGTCCACTGTTCATGCCGATGCCGTTGCTCAAGAGCTTGCCCCTCAGAAACGGCATGACCTCCGACGGCCGGCCGAGGGCCGCCCAGAAGAGACCTTCCTTCAGTATTTCTTCCAAAAGCTCCTCAAAACCAAATTCCTTTCCTCCAGACTTTGCCCTATGGATGGGTTTGGTACTCCCCCCTCATAGTGGAATCACCGAAAATAGGAGAGTTCGGGAGTATTTTAGTTTTTCGAGCCATTTTTTGTCAGCGTGTCAAGATTGAAAAGGAAAAGGGCCAAAGTTTGGATGATCGCCAAACAATGAAAGCCAGTGAGGGATTATCGTCAAGCGATTGCAAGGACGAGGAGCACTATGGCAATCGGGGCCACGTGGGCCAGTGCCTTTGCGAGGTTCATGGACATCACCGCTGGGGAGACACGCTCCAGGTTTAAAAGCTTTACGTTTGTAAAATTCAAATGAATACAGTTGGAAGTTCGGAGTTTTATCCCGAGGGCCGATAAAGGTTCGGTTGGGGAAGTGAGAAACCCTTAAAAACCCCTGCCAGGTTCATGTTAAAAAGGACGCGGAGGTCCGCAGAAAATGGGAAAGTTTGAACACAAAATTGTTAATGCGATTAAGGGCTACACCTTTGACGACGTTCTTCTGATACCGCAGGCCACTGAAGTCGAGCCCAAGGACGTTGACGTCTCGACTCTGATAACACCGAACGTGAAGCTCAAGGTACCGATTCTCAGCGCCGCTATGGACACCGTTACCGAGTGGGAGATGGCCGTTGCGATGGCCAGGGAGGGCGGCCTGGGAGTCATCCACAGGAACATGAGCATCGAGGAGCAGGCCGAGATGGTGAGGAAAGTCAAGCGCGCCGGGCGCTTCATAGTCGAGGACGTCATCACCATAGGCCCCGATGAAACCCTCGACTACGCGCTCTTCCTCATGGAGAGAAACGACATCGACGGCCTTCCGGTCGTTGGTGAGGACGGCAGGATAGTAGGCATCGTTACCAAGAAGGATATAGCGGCGAAAGAGGGCAGCCTCGTTAGGGAGGTCATGACCGGCGAGGTCATAACCGTCGGCGAGGACGTCTCGGTCGAGGAGGCCCTCGAGACGATGGTTGCCAACCGGATAGCCCGCCTCCCGGTGGTCGATGAGAACAGCCGCCTCGTGGGAATAATCACGATGAGCGACCTGATGATGAGGAAGAAGTACAGGAACGCCGTTCGGGACGAGAATGGTGACCTCTTGGTTGCCGCAGCGGTGGGCCCCTTCGACATCGAGCGCGCCAAGGCCCTCGACAGGGCAGGCGTTGATGTAATCGTCGTTGACACAGCCCACGCCCACAACCTCAAGGCCATAAGGGCCATGAAGGAGATAAGAAAAGCCGTCGATGCCGATTTGATCGTTGGGAACATCGCCAACCCCAAAGCGGTTGACGATCTCACCTTCGCCGACGCGGTGAAGGTCGGAATAGGGCCGGGCAGTATATGCACCACCCGCGTCGTCGCTGGCGTCGGCGTCCCGCAGGTTACCGCCATAGCGCTCGTGGCAGACAGAGCCCAGGAGTACGGACTCCACGTCATAGCCGACGGCGGAATCCGCTACTCCGGCGACATAGTCAAGGCGATAGCGGCGGGAGCTGATGCGGTCATGCTCGGCTCCCTCTTGGCCGGAACGAAGGAGGCACCGGGCAAGGAGGTCGTCATCAACGGACGGCGCTATAAACAGTACCGCGGCATGGGTTCCCTCGGCGCCATGATGAAGGGAGGGGCTGAGAGATACTACCAGAAGGGCCACATGAAGACCAAGAAGTTCGTTCCGGAGGGCGTTGAAGGCGTCGTGCCATACAAAGGGCCGGTCAGCGACGTCCTCTACCAGCTCATTGGAGGTCTCCGCTCTGGAATGGGCTACGTCGGTGCGAGGAACATTTCAGAGCTGAAGGAGAGGGGCGAGTTCGTGATCATAACGCAGGCCGGCGTTACGGAGAGTCACCCGCACGACATCTTCATAACCAACGAGGCCCCGAACTATCCGGTTGGGAGATAAACTCCCCGTTTCTTATTTTTGCAAAATAAAAACCATAGAAAAGAAAAGGGAGTTCATTTCCTCCTGAAGAGCCAGAGGATTCCGAGGAGTGTTACGGCCCCTATTGCCGGGTTGCTGAAAAGAGGAACGTAGACTGTGTTTTTGTAAGTGGGGGTGCCCCCATCTTTTGAACTCTCTGCCCAGTTGGTTGAGGAGTTCGAGTCCCCGAGGGGGTCTTTTCTTTCAAGACTCATTCCGTTTCCATCGGCTCCCCATGAGTCATCATACTTGACCCAGTCGATGATTTTGCCCTCTTTGTCCTTTAAGATGATGTCATCCGCCGAGTTGCTCAGCTGGAAAGTGGCGTTTCCGTATACGGCTGTGGCGTCAAAGTTGGAATCGCTGAGGTAGTGCGTCTTCACCCACGTATCG
>JAMOTW010000121.1 GCA_027062125.1 Thermococcus sp. | reverse complement strand
TTCTGCTCACAAGCCCCTCCAGGGCCAGCTCGATGAGGTAGCTCGGGACCCTGTACGGGATGAATATGTCCACGTCGCTGTCCTTCCTGACGTCGCCCCTCGCGACGCTGCCGTAGAGCTGGGGGTCGAACTGGGCTAACCGTTCCATAATCTTCAGCGCCTTCTCCCTCTTCTCCCGGAGGTAGCGCCACCTCTTGGGGGTGTAGACTACCTCGCGCTCGTCCCATATCCTCACTACCTTTTCCCTCGGCATCGGCTGGGGTTTCGGAGGAAAGTTTAAAGCCCTACCGATAGCGTTTTATACATGGCCCTGATTAGTTGGGGTGGTGAAAGAAAATGCCGGTGCTTGGGTTCAACATAACCAAGATTGAAATGGAAAAGGTCGCTCTCGCCGTTCCGGGAGGACAGATAGAGGTCAGGCTCTCTCCGAAGGTTAAGGAGATGCGCCTCGGGGAAATGAGAACCCCGACTGGGAAGATAAACGGCATCGAGATCCTCTTCAGGTACGAGATCGAGTACAACCCCAAGATAGCCAACGGCGTCATAGAGGGTGCAATCCTCTACCTCCCACCGCAGAAGGAGAAGATCGATGAGATTCTCAACCTCTGGGAGGACGACAAGAAGATGGACCCCGTCACCTTCGCCGAGGTCGTTAACTTCATAACCAAGGAGGTCTCCCCGATCCTGATGATGCTCTCGAAGGAGATGCGCTTACCCTACCACATACCGATCCCGAGGGTTGAGGTCAAGTCCTCCTGACCCTTTATCTTCCCCCGTCAGTAAACCCCCTCTGTTTCGTGGATTTTTTCGAGGATTTCTATGAGTTCGTCGGACTTCATTGAATTCTCCGCCAGTTCAAGTGCCTTCGTGTACTTCCTGCGGTTCAGGTAGTACTCTATGGCCTCGATCCTGTCCATTATGTCTTTGGAGCCTTTCAACGCGGCGTACTGCTTGAGTGCAGCAAGCCGCACGCGAACTCTAAACATCAGGTCACTCCGTGATTCGAGGGCGCTCTTGTAAGTGTCCATGGCCTCGTTGATCTTTCCAATACCCATGAGCGCTTCCGTAAGTTCCACGAGCTTCAACGCGGCCTTTGCGTCTTCTCCCTGGGAGCGGTAGGAGGTTATCACCTGGTAGAGCATCCTCGCCGTGTTGAGGCCTATGAGCTTGGCCCTGTTGAAGTTCTTCGCCAGAAGGTAGGCGTACTGGGCCTTGACGAGGCAGCTCGTCGTCCCGTCGAGGTCGCCGTTGGAGTAGGCCACCTTGCTCGCCTTCTCGAAGTTCTTTGCCGCGGTGTCCATCATCTCAATGAAGTGAATGTCGTAGCCGAATATCGCCAGTATGAAGTACGCAAGGCGGTAAAATGCTTCGGCGGCGCCCTTTACGTCGCCCTTCTCGAGCTTGTCCTCCGCCACCTGGCCGTAGAGCGTTATCATAGTCTCGGCGATCTTCCTGTATCCCTCTACGTTCTCAACCAGCAGGTAGTACCTATAGGCAGACTCATACGCCCGTATTGCCATCTCCATGTCCGCGTTCTCCTGATACGAGTTTCCGAG
>JAMOTW010000120.1 GCA_027062125.1 Thermococcus sp. | reverse complement strand
CTCATGGAAGCCCTGGAAAAAGCTTACGACGAGGCCGTTGAGCTTGTCGAGGAGTATGCCGTCGAGAAGCCCAACGAGGACTTCGCCCTTATCCCGGGCGTTCCAACGATGGTCATGCCACTCGGCTTCGGGCCCCTTGGTGCAAGGGTTCCCCCGGAGGAGATAGTTGAGGAGTACCTGAAGGACTTCCCGGGGGAAGTTGTCTTACCTGATGATGGAAAGAAGTTCCTTGAGACCTTGAAGAAGCACGTCGAGGAAGAGAAACAAATGGAGGAGTTGTACTCCGAGCTCTCTAAGAGGGCGTTCCACCCCGTTGTGAGAGAGCTGGCGAGGGAAATCAAGAGGAACGAGGAGCAGCATGAGGCCCTTATTAAGGGCCTCCTTGAGAAGTACTCTAAAGACTGAGCACTAGGGAGACGGCGAATGGGACAACCGCAGTCAGGATGAAGCCGTGAACGAAGGCCACGAGGGCAACCTCTCTTCCCCCGAATTTTGTTATTAACGGTAAAGTCGTGTCCATCGTCGTTGCACCGCCCATTACCACGGCCTTTTTTGGGTCAACCTTCTTTATGACGACCGGATAGAACAAAATCGTCAGGATTTCCCTCAGCAGGTTGGCAAGAAAGCCGACTGCACCGTAGACTGCCGAGTACTGGGCTATTAAAGGGCCCGTCAGCGAGTACCAGCCGCACCCGGCCCCTATTGCCAGCCCCCATCGGGGGTTTATCCTGATGAGCAGAGAGGCCAGAAGGCCTCCGAGTACCGAGCCGGTTAGGGTGATAACGGGCAGGATTAGAGCCTTACGTCCCACCTTCCTGAGCTCCTCGACTTTGAAGTTCAGCCCGATGTCCATACCGATTAGGAATATCAGGACGTAGAGCATCAGTTCGTAGGCGTTCCCGAAGTCCGGGGCGAAAAAGTGTCCAACGAGTATTCCTGCCACGAGGGACGTGATAACCGGGTAGAGAAACCTCATTTGACCACCTCCGCCAGGAGAAGGCTGGCCGCCACGGTGAAGACGGCAAAGATTATGGAGACTCCGAAAAGCCAGAGGCCGTCAACGTGAACTTCGCCGGTCTTAACACCCAGGAAGAAAATCATCGCGAGTAGGGCGACGCTTGTAGGTATCTCTAGGTTGGGCTTCTTTCCGGCCCTTTTGAGCAGGTATCCCAGCAGGAGACCGGCGAGGAGCGGAATGAATATGTTCATGGTCGTGAGTCCTTCTCCGGGGTTGATAAAAGTATCGAATGGGCTCGGAGGGTGTTCACGTCATCATCTGTGAGTCCTCAGTTTGCTTGCTATTCTTCATCGCCCCTGGTGGCTTTGGAAGGGGCGTTTTAAACGTTTCCCGAAAATTCATCGCCGTTTGGCAGTTTTTGATGAAACTTTGAGGCCCAAGGTTTTTATGATGTGGACTTCAACATTTAACCGGTGATCCTAATGGTTCGTCCAGCCGAGAGGGCTATGGGTGTTGAGTACGCTATCAGGGACGTCGTCCTACCCGCAAGGGAGCTCGAAAAGAGGGGGATAAAGGTCATCAGGCTCAACATAGGCGAC
>JAMOTW010000119.1 GCA_027062125.1 Thermococcus sp. | reverse complement strand
CATGGAGGGGCCGCGCTTTGAGACGAGGGCGGAGATAAGGGCGCTCAAGATACTCGGTGCCGACGTTGTTGGAATGACCCAGTGCCCCGAGGCCGCCCTGGCGAGGGAGCTCGAGATGTGCTACGCCAGCGTTGCAATCGTCACGAACTTCGCCGCCGGCATAAGCACCGAGAAGCTCACCCACACGGAGGTCGTCGAGCTCATGGCCCAGAAGAGCGAGGAGATAAAGTATCTCCTCATGAAGTCCATAAAGTACATACCGAAGGAGAGGAACTGCGCCTGTAAGGACGCCCTGAAGGGCGCCACCGGGGAATGACTCCCCTGCTATTTTTTCTTCATCGTTGAAACATTCAGTACCCGCGTTTTGAACCAGAGGTTAACGAAAAGTTAAAATCTTTTGGTGTTTAAATATAACCGAAAACATTTAGGGGGGTCTAACATGAAGTACGATGTCGTTATCATAGGCGCGAGCGCCGGGGGCCTGACCGCGGCGATTTCGGCCCGGAAGTTCTACCCCAACAAAAGCGTTCTGGTCATTAAGAGGGAAGATGTTGCCATGGTTCCCTGTGGCATCCCGTACATCTTTGGCACACTGGAAAGCGTTGACGATGACATTCTTCCAGTCGAGAAGTTCCTGGAGCCGCTTGGAGTGGACATATTGACTGATGAGGTTACGGAGATCGACCCGAGGGCAAAGCTCGTGAGGACTGCCTCCGGGAAGGAGATCGCATGGGAGAAGCTCGTCCTTGCGACCGGCTCAAAGCCCGTGAAGCCGGAGTTCCCCGGGACCGAGCTGGAGGGCGTCTACACCGTCCCCAAGGACTACCGCTACCTTAAGGAGTTCCGTGAGAGGCTTGAAGAGGTGGAGAAGGTCGTCATAATCGGCGGTGGCTTCATAGCCCTTGAAGTTGGCGACGAGATACGGAAGCTCGGCAAGGAAGTCACGATAGTTGTGAGGAGCAGGCTCCTTAGGAGCTCCTTCGACCCCGAGTTCAGTGAGATGGTCGAGGAGAGGCTGAAGGAGAGGGGCATCGAGATAGTCTACGGTCAGGTTGAGAGGCTCCTCGGCGATGGGAAGGTCGAGAAGGTCAGGCTCGTTGATGGGAGGGAGCTCCCGGCAGACCTGGCGGTTTTTTCGATAGGCTACCGTCCCAACGTCGACCTCGCGGTCAAAGCCGGGTTGAGGGTCACCCGCTACGGCATCTGGACCGACGAGTACATGAGAACCTCTCACCCGGACATATTCGCGGTTGGTGACTGTGTTGAGCACCGCGACTTCTTCACGGGGAAGCCCTACGGCCTTATGCTTGCCTCAACGGCGACCTTTGAGGCCAGAATCGCGGGAGCGAACCTCTTCAAGCTCCAAATTGTGAGGGAGAACAGAAGGACTATAGGCGTCTATTCCACCCACGTGGCAGGTTTGACCCTGGCGGCGGCGGGCCTTACCGAGGAGGCCGCCAAGAGGGAGGGCTTTGAGGTAATAGTCGGCTACGGGAAGGGACCGGACAGGCACCCGGCGAAGTTCCCGGACACGTCAATGGTAACCGTGAAGCTCATAT
>JAMOTW010000118.1 GCA_027062125.1 Thermococcus sp. | reverse complement strand
CTTGCTCTTCGTCCATCTCAACTCCTTGACTGCCCTCTCGTAGGAACTCCCCACCTGGCCGACCTCTATGGTGACGGTGTCGAGAAGGTTTCCGGGCTCATAGTTCTTCAGCTCGTTCAGGTTCTCGGGGTAGGTGTTTATGTCGCCAATCTCGTGGAGCTCCGACTTGTAGTTCTGGAAGTGGACGTGGGGCGGCCCCTTGGGAACCGTCACGAGTATGTACTGCTGCTCGCCGTTTACCACCGCCAGCTCCGGCGGGCTTATTATCGGGAACTCGTAGACGTCGTAGTCCGTGGTTACGTAGAGGGCCCCATCCCCCATGTCGGAGGTCAGTCCGTAGGTTATGCTCTCCTCGTAGCTCCCTCCCCTCTCCCTCTGGAGCTGGAACCCCATGTTCATTTTCAGGTTGACCTCAGCGTAGGCGGCCTTCTTGTTGCCCATGACTGCCTTCATTCCGAGGCTCATCTTGACGTCGTGGGTGGACTTCACCGAGAACTTCGTTGCCTGCGTTTTCTCGGTCGTGAACTCCGAGTAGAATACCCCCGTCTTGTTGATGACGTCGTAGTCAACCGGCGGAGCGTTTATAACAGCTATAACGAGGTTCTCAACGTGCATCCTTCCCTTCCTTGGCGGTCCAACGACTATTGAGTCGCCGTTCACGTCGCCAACTGCGAGGCCCGCTCCGTAACTGAACTCCGTCTTCAGGCCCTTCGGCCCGTTCAGCAGGTCGCCTCCGAGGTTGTAGACCTTCACGTAGCCGTCCTGGGAGGCCCAGACTATCTCGTCGAGGCCATCGGCGTTGACGTCCCCAACGGCCATCCGGTCCCCCTTCTGGAAGGGCATCACGAAGGTCGCTAACTCTCTCCCCTCCAGCTGGGCGCCCTTCTTTGAGAAGCCAAAGACGTGTATGCCCCTCTCCTGGTAGTCGTCCGAATCCTGGGTGGCAATTACCAGCTCGTTCAGTCCGTCGAGGTTGACATCTCCAATCGCTATCTCGTCCCTCGACGTCAGCTCGAAGTAGTCCTCCGTTGCGAGACTCCCCATAACGTTGCCGTTCGTATCGTAGAGGGTTATGATGTTTGCACTCACGTCGGCATGGACTATCTCGGCCTTTCCGTCTCCGTCGAGGTCACCAACTGCTATTGAATCGCCATCCGCGAAGTCGTCAACCTTGAAGCGGTTCAGGCGGTTGAAGTCCTCGTCAAATACGCTTATCCAGTTGTTCCTGTCGGCATGGACTATCTCCGCCTTTCCGTTGCCGGTGAGGTCTCCGCAGGCTATGTCGTCCCCGGCCTCGAAGTTGACGTCGTGCTTGCCCAGCTCGGTTCCTTCCATCGTGTAGATGTATATCTTGTCCGTGCTCCTGTCGCCCTGGATTATCTCGGCCTTCCCATCGCCGTTAACGTCGCAGGCGGTCATTTCGTCCCACTTTTCGTATCCGGTGTGGAATTTCCCGATAACGTTCCCACTCTCGTTTTCATAGGCCCAAAAGTAGTCCCCGCGGTCGCCGATGATGATTTCTTCATCGGCTATAACCATGCCCCCGTAACCGTCAGCTAGGTCGGATTCCTCCGCGCTCACCCGGTGATTCGGCGTGATGAATACCGAAAACGCCAAAAGCAGAACAAAAAGCAGAGCGGTTTTTTGTTTCATACGAAGGCCCCCTCAAGCTGAGCCCACGAAGGTTCCCAGAATGGTAACCTACGTAAACCCAATACTTGTTACACTTCAAGATATAAAACGATTTTCATGAATACATCTTACATTTTTGGTGGATAACTAGAAGAATTTTCAGAAAGTCTCCGGGAATGAAGTCCCGGGAGCTTTTTAAACTTCTCCTCGGAGGTGATAACATGCTTGAAGTGATTTTCCTTGGCACCGGCGGCATAATGCCCACTAGGGAGAGAAACGTCCCGGCGGTAGCGCTCCGCTACAAAGGCGAGATAATCCTCTTCGACGTCGGGGAGGGCACGATGAGGCAGATGAACACCGCAAAGCTCAGCCCGATGAAGGTCGAGAAGATTTTCATCACCCACTTCCACGGTGACCACTACCTCGGCCTGGCCGCCCTGATACAGACGATGAACCTCTGGGACAGGAAAAAGCCCCTCCACATCTACGGTCCCAAGTACACCTTCGAGTTCGTTCAGCACTTTCTCCAGAGCGGTTTCTTCAGACCGGGCTTCGATATACACGTCCACGAGCTCGGCGAGACGAGGCTGAAGTTCGGGGACTACGAAATCTGGAGCTTCAAGGTCGAGCACGGCGTTCCCGCCCTGGGATACGTCTTCCGGGAGAAGGACAGGCGCGGAAAGTTTCTTCCCGAGAAGCTCGCCGAGTATGGCCTGAGCGAGGGGCCGATACTCGGAAAGCTTGAGCGGGAAGGTAAAATCGAGTGGAACGGGCGGATAATCCGCCTCGAGGACGTCACCGGGCCGAGGAGGAAGGGCCTCAAGGTCGTCTACACCGGCGACACAGAGCCGTGTGAAAGGGTGAGGCTGTTCGCCGAAAATGCCGACCTCCTCATCCACGAGGCGACCTACCTGAATCCCGGCGACAGGGGCGACAGCTATCACTCAACGGTGGAAGAGGCCTGCGAGATTGCTAAAAAGGCCAAGGTTAAGCTCCTCGCGCTCTTCCACAGGGCCTTCCGCTACACCTACGAGGAATACACGAGGGAGGCCTCGAGGATATGCGAGGGTCTCGGGGTTAACTTCGTCATCCCGAGGGACTTCGACGTGATAACCTTCAAATCCAGCTTCTGGAAGCTGAGGAACCTTCTGGAGGAGAGAGGATGAGTTATCTCCGCTACGTCAAGGTCATAGGCACGATGCATGTTTCGCCGAAGAGCAGGGAGGAGGTCATCAGAACGATACTCGATGAGAGGCCCAATGCCGTTGCGATAGAGCTCGACAGGGCGCGCTTCCTTGCCATGAACGAGAACAGGGAGATGACCCTCGAGGATGCCCTCCGCTTCGGCAGGAAGGGGCTGATAAACTACGCTTTAGCCAAGGTCGAGGAGAAACTGGGAGAGGAGTTCGGGATGAAGCCCGGTGAGGAGATGAAGGCGGCCATAAGCGCCGCTCAAACCCTTGGCGTTCCCCTTTACCTCATTGACGAGGACATAAACGTCATACTCTCCAAGATAGCCGCCGCCCCTGGGAGGGAGAAGCTCCTGATGGCCCTGGAAGCCCTGGGGATATTCCTGCCCGTTAGGCTCGGCGAGCCCTCCGACCCAATGGCGGAGTACAGGGTCATGATGGTGCAGTTCAAGCGCCGCTATCCATACCTCTACCGCGTTCTGGTTGAGGAGAGGAATGAAGTCATGGCGAGGAACCTCGTCTCCATAGTTGAGAATCTTAAGCTCAGGGGAGTTAAGAGGCCGAGGGTTATAGCCGTGGTCGGCCTCGGCCACAAGCCCGGGATAGAGCACCTCCTCGATAGGGCAAAGGAGCGAAGGTTCCTCTCGCCCTACTGGACTGCGGGGGTGATGTGATGGAGAGAAAGCATCTGGTCTGCCCGCTCTGCGGCGGAACGGATTTCAGCGTTGAGGAGGGGAAGATAGACAGCAAATGGGGCTTTACGGCGCACAAGGTTAAGATAGTCATCTGCAGGAACTGCGGCTACGTCATGATGTTCCACAAGGGGAGAACCATCTGGGACTTCGACTGATTCGTTACTTTTATATTTAGAACCGCCACAGCATTCTTGGGGATTCACCATGAAGGACAGACTCGAGAAGATGCTCAACGTCAAGATCCTTGAAATCGAGGAGCTTGAGGACAAGATAGTCGTTTACGTTCCGGAGGATCAGGTGAGGATAGCGGTGGGAAGCGGCGGTGCCGCCGTTAAAGCCGCCGAGCTTGTAATCGGCAAGAAGATTGAAGTAAAAGGCAGGTGAGCCTCTCCGCGGGGCGTTCCGATGGGCTACGAACCGTGGAAGAGAGTTCACAGGAGCGGCATGGGAAGGAAAGAGATCGGGGATTTACTGATTTCTTTTCTAGTCCTTGCTCTGCTGTTTTCTAACTTTGATCCCTACGCGATTCCCTACTCCGTCATCGCCGTTCTGACGGCATTCATCTTCCACGAAATAGCCCACAGGCAGGTGGCGCGGCACTACGGTTACAGGGCGTATTACAAACGCTGGGACACCGGCATACTCCTGGCGCTCCTCATGGGCGTAGCGACGCGCCTTCTCACCGGAACGACGTGGATATTCGCCGCCCTCGGTGCCGTTCAGGTCTACGCTCCCTACGCTGTGGATTCCAGAGAGGCCTTCGGAAAGATAGCCCTCGCGGGCCCGCTTACCAACATAGCCGTCGGCGCTGCCGCACTGGTGGCCCTGAGGGCAGTGGCTCCGTTCACGCCCATCTGGTGGGTCATCAAGACTACTGCAACGGTCAACCTCTGGCTGGCCTTCTTCAACCTGCTACCCTTTCCTCCCCTCGATGGCTCCAAGGTTGTCCGCTGGAACACCGGCGTCTGGGCGGTTTCCATCGGCCTCGCCTACATCCTCTATCGGTTTATGTAACACTTTCGGTGATACAAAAGGGAAAGGTTAAATAGGGACCTGAGTACTTTATCCCGGTGATGCTTATGGAGTACAAGAACCCGATTGGAGTTAACATAGATCTCGAGACGGGTGTTATCCCCGGGGCCAAGAAGCTCGTCAGGAGGCTGAGCGACCTCAGGGGCTACTTCCTCGATGAAAAAGCCTACGAGGAGCTTCTCAAGGAGAATCCGGTTGTCTACGAGGTGTACGCGGTCGAGCAGGAGGAGAAGGACGGCGACCTCAACTTCGCGACGACGGTTCTCTACCCCGGTAAGGTCGGGAGGGAGTTCTTCTTCACGAAGGGGCACTTCCACTCGAAGGCCGACAGGGCGGAGATATACTACGGCATCAAGGGAAAGGGCGGAATGCTCCTCCAGACGCCGGAAGGAAGGGCCGAGTGGATACCAATGGGGCCCGGAACGGTTGTCTACGTCCCGCCCTACTGGGCCCACAGGACTGTTAACATCGGCGACGAGCCCTTCATATTCCTGGCTATCTACCCTGCCGACGCCGGCCATGACTACGGCAGCATAGCCGAGAAGGGCTTCTCCAAGCTGGTCATCGAGGAGAACGGCAAAGTCAAGGTTGTGGACAACCCGAGATGGAAGGAGTGAACTTTTGATTTTCCTTTTTTCTCACCGCAACCCTTATTAACTTTGACGAGTTACATCACTCCCGGTGATACATAATGACCTGGGACGCTCTCTACTCATCCGCTTTTGAAGGCGTTAGGGGCAGGATTGGAGGGGTTGGAAGGGTTCTTTTGGCCTACAACACCAACATCGACGCGATAAAGTACCTTGACGGGAAAGACCTGGAGGGGCGGGTTGAGAAAGCTGGAAAGGAGGAAGTCCTCCGCTACTCCGAGGGGCTTCCTGGGAGAATAGAGAACGTTCCCCAGCTCCTCGGCTCGATACTCTGGAGTATCAGGCGCGGAAAGGCGGCTGAACTCTTCGTTGAGAGCTGCTCTACGAGGTTCTACATGAAGCGCTGGGGCTGGGATGAGCTGAGGATGGGCGGCCAGGTCGGCATAATGGCCAACCTCCTTGGGGGGGTCTACGGCGTCCCTGTCATAGCCCACGTCCCCCAGCTTTCGAGACTCCAGGCGGACCTCTTCAAGGACGGGCCGATTTATGTGCCGAAGCTCGAAGGGGGAAAAGTCAAACTCGTCCATCCGAGGGACTTCGGCGGCGACGAGGAGAGCTGCATCCACTACATCTACGAGTTCCCGAGTGGTTTCAGGGTCTTCGACTTCGAGGCACCGAGGGAGAACCGCTTCATAGGGGCTGCCGACGACTACAACACGACCCTATTCATCCGTGATGAGTTCAGGGAGGGTTTCGGGGAGATATCCGAGAGCGCCTCGCTGGCTGTGATGAGCGGCCTCCAGGCCCTTACAAAGGAGAACTACCGCGAGCCGTTTGAAATCATCGG
>JAMOTW010000117.1 GCA_027062125.1 Thermococcus sp. | reverse complement strand
TTCTATGCCAGGGGCTCCATCAGGGTCGGCGCGATCTACTCGAGCGCCGGCGACCCGACTCACTACCTCCGGTACAGGAACGCCACCGACAAGAGAACTGCCCTCATCGACTTTGAGAAAACTTCAGTCCCCCAGATACGCGGGTACCTCCTCATCACAGTCTCGGACAGCTCGAAGGGACTCATCGGGTTCAGGGGGTACGGTAATCACCTCATGAAGAGCGCGGCCCGGTCGGTGGTCGATTCCGTCCTCAAGCTCCCCTCGGGTGAAGAAGGATGAGGGACTCGGCCAAGGCCCTGGCGATACTCGTCGCGGCAGTTTACCTCTTCGTCGGCTACTTTTCGCTTTCGACGACCGTCTCCTGGGAGTCAAGGGGTGAGTTCAACGCCCTCTCGAACGTCAGCTACTCGGGGAGGGTTTTTGTGGACATGCCTTTGACCCTTGAACTGATTTCCGACGTGTATCCCGAACTCAGTACGGGCGACGAATTCGGGACCGCCCTTAAAAAAGCCGTTGGAAATGCCCTGCAGTCCCACGGTCTCTGGCCCGATTTCACCCACGTCCGCCCGGTAGTGATTCTCCCGGACGAGTCGCCGCCGGATAGGGTTAACGCCCCGGTTGTCGTGATTTTCACGAACTTTGAAGGCCATGAGAACCGGGCCTACTACGAGAGCTGTTACGCCAGCGTCCTGATCTACATGAACTCCAACGGCGACGTTGGGAGCTACCTCTCGGTCGAGAGGAAGTACTCGGGGGATTCCAGCAGGACGGATGACCTCTCCAACTTTGCCAGGGACCTCTACAAGGCCGCCCGCGCCAGGGGAGACGCGACCGGAGATTACTCCCTCAAGGTCGTCTACTGGAACGTCCTCGAGGTGAGAACTGGGAAGTTCAGCGGGAAGGGGTGCTGGGAAACGCTCGCGGGGGAAATAGCCAAAGAAGTGGACGAGTGGGCGTCCACCCTCGGTTCCTCAGATGAACCTTGAGCTCTTGACCCTCAGCTCTCCCCTTTTGTGGAGCTCCAGCAGTATCTCCGCTATCCGCTCGCCGGCCTTTCCATCGCCGAATGGGTTCGGCGCGTTCGCCATCTTCCTGTAGAACTCAGGGTCGTTCAGTAATCTGTTGATGTACTCCAGCGCCCTCTCCTTTTCAAGGCCAACGAGAACGTTCCCTCCGGCATCAACCGTCTCGGGCCGCTCGGTGTTGTAGCGGAGCGTCAGGCAAGGCACGTTGAGGATTATCGCCTCCTCCTGAATCCCACCCGAGTCGGTCATTATCGCGAAGGCGTTCCTCTCGAGCCTGAGGAAGTCGAGGTAGCCGAGCGGCTTCGTCACTATCAGGTTCTCTATCCCCTCGACCCTCTCCAGCAGTCCGAACTCTTCCATCCTCTTCCTCGTCCTCGGGTGCATCGGGTAGATCGCCCTTATGGGAAGGCTTTCGAGGATTTCTACTAATCTTTCCAGGTTCTCCCCCCTGTCGGTGTTCTCTGCACGGTGGGCCGTTATCAGTACGTATTTCTTCGGCTCGAGCCCAAAGCGCTCTAGAACGTCACTCTTCTCCTCGGCAACTTCGGCGTTCTGCAGGACGGCGTCGACGACGGTGTTTCCCGTAACGTAGACGTTTTCGGTTATCCCCTCGCGCTCTAAGTTCCTCTTAGCGTCTTCCGTTGGGGGGAAGAGGATCTCGCTCGCGTGGTCAGCCAGAATCCTGTTTATCTCCTCCGGCATCGTTCTGTCGAAGCTTCTCAGGCCAGCTTCAACGTGTGCCACGGGAATCTTGAGCTTGACGCTCGCCAGCGCTCCCGCTAAAACCGTGTTGGTGTCGCCCTGCACGAGGGTCACGTCGGGCTTTTCTTCCATCAGAACCTTCTCGATTTTAATCATCGCAACCCCTGTCTGCTCCGCCTGGGTCCCGGAACCGACCTCGAGGTGGTGGTCAATCGGCGGAAGCTCGAGCTCCTCCAGAAAGACCGCGCTCATCTCGTAGTCGTAGTGCTGTCCCGTGTGGATTAAGAGCGGCTTCACTCCCCTCTCGAGGAACGCCCTAATCACGGGGGAGAGCTTGATTATCTCCGGCCTGGTACCGAAGACGAAAGCCGGCTTCAATACTCACCCCTCCCGATGCCCTTGAAAACGAAGCCTTCCGGAGGCTCCTCAACCACGTGCCTGCCATCTATGAGAATCCTTGTGCGCATCAGCCCCCCAAGCCTTTCCCAGTCGAGCGATTTGAACTCCGAATGGTCCGTTGCAATAACAACCGCGTCCGCGCCGTTCAGTGCTTCCTCAACGCTCCCGTGGGTTCCGCCAACGAAGGGGTCATAGGTTCTCACTTCCCCGACATCCCCTTCGATGGCCTCTATGAAAGCCTTCGCGGGGGAGTTCCTCGTGTCGTCGCTGTCGCCCTTGTAGGCCAATCCGAGAACCGCCACGACGGCCTTCTCAGGCGGTAGATTAACCGTCTTCAGCGCCTCGAAGAGAAGGTCCTTCGCCAGGAGAGGCATGCCGTCGTTTATCTCCCTGGCGAGCCTTATCAGTCCGAAATCCTCCCTGGCGGGCCAGACGAGGAGGTGCGGGTCTTTCGGCAGGCAGTGGCCGCCGACCCCTATTCCAGGGGTGTGGATTCTAACACGCGGGTGGGTGTTGGCCAGCTCTATCGCCTCGAAGACGTCTATGCCGTACTGGTGGGCCAGGTAGGCGAACTCGTTGGCGAGGGCAATGTTAACGTCGCGGAAGGTGTTCTCCATGAGCTTGACGACCTCGCTGACGGTCGAGTTCGTTTTGAAAGTCTGTCCCTTAACGAAGGAGCGGTAGAGCTTCTCCGCCAGCTCTGCGCTCTCGGGAGTTATCCCACCGAATATGCGCGAGTTGTAGACCAGCTCCTTGAAAATCCTGCCGGGCATCACCCTCTCGGGCGCGTGGACCATGTGGAAGTCCTCACCGGCTTTGAAGCCGGTCATCTCCTCGATGAGCTTTGCCATCCTGACCGTGGTGAGCGGTGGGACAGTGCTTTCGATGACGACCAGTGAGCCTTTCCTCATGGCCTTCGCCACGGTTTTAACCGCGCTCTCAAGGTAGCTCAGGTTCGGCGTTTTGTCGCCGTTGAGGGGTGTCTGTACGCAGATTATGTAGACCTCCCTGTCCTTTATCTCCTCCGGGTCGGACGTGGCCCTGAGCTTCCCGCTCCCCACAACCCCCTGGAGCAGCTCGTCTATCTCCGGCTCCACGATGTGGGCCTCTCCGGAGTTTATTTTATCAACGACCTCTCTCCGTATCTCGTAGCCGATGACATTGAAGCCCGCGGTGGCGAACATTATCGCCGTCGGGAGGCCTATGTACCCGAGACCTATGACCACTATCTCGGCGGTTCTGTTCTCTATCTTTTCTTCCATTCACCCCCACCTATCATCGCTTACTCCGGCCCAATAAAAGCCTTTTCCAGAAAACGGTTTCTGGCCCGATTTCCGGGTAGTAAACTCTCCACGACATATCTCTGAGGTTAATAAATCTCCTTTGGTAGTTTTGCCGCCCTGCAGCCCGAATTTCATGAATGGAAAGCGTTGTAAACGTTCTTTCAGTTGAGAACACCGTGTTAAAGCTTTGAAAAGACGGCTTCACAACCGTTTTTGGGAAACCCTTATATTGCACAAAGCTGTTCAGTAGTATGGTGGGTAGAATGAAGGTATGGGTAGACATCACGAACGCGCCTCACGTTCACTTCTTCAAGGGTGTAATAAGGGAGCTTGAGAAGGCCGGGCACGAGGTTCTCATAACCACGAGGGAGTTTGACGGCCTCACCGGAATCCTCGACATGTACGGCTTCGACTACTACGTCGTCGGCCGCCACGGCGGCGCCACCCTCGAGGGCAAGCTCATAGCCGGGACCGAAAGGATGTACAAGCTGAGCAAGCTCATCGTGGAGGAGAAGCCCGACCTGGCCCTCTACAAGCACTCCGCCGAGGCTCCGCGCGTCGCCTTCGGCCTCCAGATTCCCTCCATAGGCTTCGTCGACAACGAGACGGCTATAGCCCAGAACAAGCTCATCCTTCCCTATACAAAGCTCCTGCTATTCCCCAAGGCCATAGACGCCTATGACCTCCTAAAGTGTGGCGCCGACCCGAACGGTATGAGGCCGGTCAATGGCTTCTCAGAGCTGGCCCACCTCTACGGCTTCAGGCCGGACAGGCGGGTTCTGAAGGAGCTTGGGGTTAAGAGGAACGAATACATCGTCATGCGCACCGAGCCTGTCAAGGCCAACTACTTCAATGGGCCCGAGAAGAGCGTCCTCGAAGACGTGATACCCCTCCTTCCCGAGGTACCGATAGTCCTCTTCCCGCGCACCGAGGAGCAGAGGGAGCGCTTCCAGCACTTCGACAACGTGATAATGCCCAAAAGGCCCGTCGACAGCCTCAGCCTGCTCTACTACGCCAGGCTGATGATAGGCGCCGGCGGGACGATGAACAGGGAGGCCATAGCCCTCGGCACTCCCACAATCTCCACCTACCCCGGAAGGCTCCTCGCGGTCACCAAGTGGCTCGTTGAGAAGGGAGTCAAGTTCCACTCCACGGACCCGGTCAAGGTGGCCTTCATGGCCGAGCGCATAATTGAGATGAACGGCAGCTACCGCGCATACATCCGCGGCATGGTGAGTGCCTTCGAGAACCCGATGGACGTCATCCTCAGGGAGATAGAGACCTACGAGGAGTCCGGAAAGTTCAGCACGGTGATGGTGGAGGGGCCCTCAGAGGCCGGCAACCTTGGGAGTTACGTAGGCCTCAATGAGGGCCGCAACGAGCAGGAGCGCAACTGACAGCAGGAAGAGCTTCACCCCCTCCACCGCTCCCCTTTTGAACCTCTCCGCTGGCTCGCCTTCTCCTCTTACCAGCTCCCTGTACCACACTATTCCAGCAACGCCGGCTATCGCTATCGCGGGTATCTCTATGACTCCGTGGGGGAGCAGGCCGAGGAGTATCTGACCCAGCGGCATCCCGCTCCTGTGGACGGCGAGGACGACGAGACCGACCATGAGCCCGTTGAAGGCCATTATAAACCACGGGCCGAGGCCAAAGAAGAGCCCGGACAGGAACATGAAGAGCGCCACCATGGAGTTGTTGGTGAATATCTTGACGAAGTTCTCGAAGCTGGAGTCCGATATGGGCCCTATCTGTTCTATGAGTTTTTTCACGGCCTCGATGGCCGTGTTCGGGCTGGCCACTCCGAGCGCGTAGCCCACGAAGGAGGAGGCCAGAAAGACCAGCAGCATGAGGCCGAGGGTTCTCCGGGGTATCCTTGGAAGCTCCATGGACATCACTCCTTCAGGGCGTTCTTGAGGGCTATCTTGAAGTCCTCCACGTTGACGTAGGGCATCTCTATGTCCATCCTCATGGCGAAGAACTCGTCCATCAGCTGCTCGAGCTCCTCAAGCCTGTGCCCTTCGAGCTTTTCCTCCAGCTCGTGGACCGCCTCCTCCGGGTGCATGAAGAAGTCGCCCGTTATCCTGACGTGCTCCGCTATTCCGTTCTCCTCGTCGAACTCTATCCTTATGAGCCCCTTCTTTGCCTTGTGCTCACCAACGCGGTGCTTCATTGTACCCACCTCCAGAGTAAATTAACGGGAGAAGTTTTTAAAGGTTGGGCCCAAGTGGGAGCGGTGGTGATGATGGTCTATAAGGGGATACAGGAGAGGGCAAGATTTGCGCTTATGAATGTGCTTGACGAGATGCTCACCGAGGCCGGAAAGGAGTGGGACGGCGAGATAACCTTTGACGATACGCCAAGTCTCGAGCTCGGTGACTTCGGAACGGCTGTTGCTTTCCAGCTCGCGAGGGTCTTCAGGAAGGCACCTAATAAAATAGCTGAGGAAATTGTACGTAGGCTTACAAAACCAAATCCTGAAGAAGAATTCTATACTATCCTCCAAATGGTTGGTAAGCGGGACTTGTTTGAAGGCATAGCTGAGATAAAAGCGGTTAACGGCTACATCAACTTCTACGTTGACTACTCCTACTTCGGGCGCGAGCTTGTTAAGGAAATCCTTGGAAAAGGAAACGCCTACGGC
>JAMOTW010000116.1 GCA_027062125.1 Thermococcus sp. | reverse complement strand
ACTTTCCAGCGTGGCAGAACTTCGACGTGGTGAACATCCACACGAACTTCCGGAGTCCCGAGGGTATAATTCAGGAAATCCGGGAGACCCGGGCGATTCTGCGTGAATTCGGCCTCGGAAAGCCCCTCTGGATAACGGAGACGAGCTACACTCCCGTTAAGAGGTTCCAGATTCTGCCGTGCTATCGGGGAGAGGAGGGGTTTGGCCGCTACGTGCACGATGCGCTCGTGGTAGAGCTGAACGAAGGCGCCCAGGTGGTCTTCTGGGCGGCCCTCCATGACTACGGGCCCGACAGGCCGGAGAGCGACCCCTACAAGCACTCCGGGCTCTACACCTACGGCCTTGAGCCGAAAAAGGCGGTGGAAGTGTTTAGAGAGTTGAGCGAGGAGCTGGGCAGATAGGGTGTTTCAATAGCCTTTCCTAACCACCTCTCAAATCAACTTCTTCCTGAACACCAGCACGTTAGGCTCCTCGGTCTCCTCCCAGAGGAAAAGGCCGAGCCTCTTCAGTCCCGGCAGGAGGGGCTTAACACCGCTCGGGAGCATTACCTCGAACTCCTCCCGTCCCCTCTCGCGGGCGACCCACGCCATCCCTGGGAGCATAGCCTTGAGCGTTGCAAGTCCAACGTCGAGGGGCGTGAAGGTCGTCCCCTTCTTTGAGACGAGGAAGCGGAAGCCGTTGAAATCGTAGAAGTCTGCGTTCTGCCTGAGCCATTCCAGCGCCTCCTCGCTCCTCTTCACGAAGCGCCAGCCGACTGGGATTGTGCCGAGCGTCAGGTCTTCCATTCCCGGCTCAATTTTTTCTGGCTCTTCCGGTTCAAAGTCCCCCACTTTGGCCCCGAAGTTGAAGAACTTGGCCTTGATGTGGAAGCCCGTTTTCTGCGCCATCGAGATGGTGTGTTTGTTAAGGAAGTTAGTCGTGAACTCAAGGGCTTCAATTTTCCCTTCCCTCGCGAGTCTCTCACCGAGTTCGAGCAGAAAGCTGTGGAGCATCTTTCCATAGCCCCTGCCTCTGTAGCCGGGGTGAATCCTGAGGCCTTCCATCCAGCCGACCTTCCCTGGGAGAAAAGTCAGCTTCGCCGTGCCGATGACCTTTCCGTCCAGCTCAAGCACGTAGAAGTTTCCATCTTCAAGCCACTCGTCGAAGGCCCTCGCGAGGTAGTCCTCGCCGTCCCAGGTGAGCCTCGCTATCTCCTCGATGAACGGCCTGTCCTCAGGTCTTGTCTCGCGAATAATGGGCTTCATGATACCACCTGAGAGACTTTGAGGCCGAAGCTTAAAAGCCCTTCTGGACAATTAAACAGAAGAAGTGACTCGGTTAAGAAATTCTCCCAGAAGGAATGTGGAGAAGACTGCCAGAACTGCCATAGCGGAGGAGAGGTATGTAGCGTTTGAGCCCCTTTCCAAAAGCCATGCAAAAGCTATCTGGGAGAGGGGAATCACCAGCGTCGCGAGGGCGTCAAAGATGCCCCTGACGGTTCCGAGGCTCTCAAGGGGGATGAACTTCTGCATCAGGCTGTCGAACGAGACGTTGAGGAGCTCCCCGCCGAAGCCAAGGATGAAAACCGCCGGGAACAGCG
>JAMOTW010000115.1 GCA_027062125.1 Thermococcus sp. | reverse complement strand
ACGCTCTCGAGGTTGAGTTCGCTTTCCGTCTTCATGTGCCAGTGGGAGAAGACCGCTATTCCGTAGGTTCCCTCGACGGCCGGCTTGTACTCGTAGGCGTAGCCGAGGTGGGCAGAGATGAAGAGCGGAACGTCCTGGTAGCCGTTGCCTATCATTCCCCCGACGACCTCCTGGGCGAACCAGATGTTGGGTTTCTGCTCCGCCAGGAGGTTCACAAGCTCGTAGCCGTTGAACGTTCCGTCGTACGGCCCGAATCCCTGGTGGACGTTGTAGGTCCACACGAGAACGTCCTTCTTGGCCTCGACGTAGGTCGGCCCCGCGTTGAAGAGGGCGAGGACGATGACCGAGGCCACCACAACGCCGAGGAGCGGGCCGGCAATCTCCTTTACGCTCGGAAGGCTTGCCTCTGCGTTCTTCCCGTAGGCGCTGAGGGCGTAGATGACGGAGGCGGCCAGAATGAGGGCCTCGAGCCTGTCCTCCATGAAGGGCAGCCCTATGTCCCTTCCCACGTAAGCACCCAGGGCAAGCGTGGCGACGAGGAACAGGTAAGCAGCTCCGATGATTCCCCCTCTGCTGCCCTTCGCGCTTTCAACGAGGGCGATGGTCGAGGCCAGGGCTATTGGAAGGCCGACCAACGAGAGTGGCTTGAGGAAGAGCGTCGCCGAGCCGATTATCAGGAGCGCCATCGCAACGGCCGGCTTCCTCGCGAGGTACGGGCCGAGCAGTATCGCCAGGGCGAGGAGCAGGGAAAAACCGACGAACTCAGGGAGATAATAGACGGTCATTCCGGAGTAGCGCATCACCGCGTTGGGGTAAATCAGTCCCAGCTCAAGGAGCGCCGCGAAGGCGTAGAGGCCAAAGCCCGGCTTCTTGAGCGTCCCCGGCTCCTTCCAGAGGGCGAAGGTCCCGAGGAGTATGAAGAGCGCCAGGACAACCCTCGTGTACGGGAAGTCGGCCGGCTCCGCACCGACGGCAAGCACGCGAAGTGAAAGGTCCGCAACGAGTCCCATCGCGAGGTACTTGACGTCAAGCTCCTTGACGAGGGCGAGCGCAACGGGAAGGGCGAATGCCGCTATGAGGTGGACGTACTCCGTGGCATCGGTGGCGAGGAGTGCGAGGGAGTAGGCGGCCATTATCGCAGCCCCGACCTTCCGGCTGAGCCTGCCGACGAGCAGTGCCGCCAGGAGGAGCAGGAGAATCCCCAGTCCTGAGGGGAAGTTCATTCCATAGAAGAAGGTCTTCTCCAGACTTGAGTACGCTCCGGCCACAAAGACCCTGAGGGACGAGGCCAGCAGCACCCCAGTTCCAAGACCGAGCAGTATTTTATCCCTCTCGTCCACGTTCATACCCATCACCTAAAACTCAAGTTGTTGAGAGGGCACTTAAACTTTGTTGATGCTCCAACGAGCCAGAGGAAGGAAGAAAGAAAAGCGCTCAGCGGAACCTCCTGAGGGCCATCTCCGCCGCAACGGTTATCGGATCTATCGTCGGGCTTATCGGCGGGGCGTAGGCGGTTTCGAGGTAAACGACGTCCTCCACCGTCGCTCCCTTTTGGGCCAGAGCGGAGAGGGTCATTATTCTGCCCCAGACGCGCTCGCCGCCGACTATCTGGGCGCCGATGAGCTTCCTGTCCGACTTCCTGAAGATAACCTTGACCGTTATCGGCTTTCCACCCGGATAGTATTCCGGCTTGGTAGAGCCCTTGAACTTGCCAACGGCTATCTCAACCCCCGCCTTCTTCGCCCGCTCCTCGGTTATTCCGAAGGTGCCTATCTCAAGGCCGAAGAGCTCGGTTATCGCTGTGTTGAAGACCGGCCTGAAGGAAGCGTCCTTTCCGGCTATGTGTTCAGCGGCAACCTTGGCCATTCTGACGGCACTAGTTCCAAGCTGGCTGAGCGTCCTCTCGCCGGTTACCGCGTCGATGACCTCTGCGCAGTCGCCTATCGCGTATATGTCCGGATCGCTGGTCTGGAGGTGCTCGTTCACGACTATACCCCGATTCACCTCAAGCCCGGCCGCCTTTGCGAGGTCGGTGTTGGCTCTCACGCCTGTAGCGACAAGAACGAGGTCGGCTGGAACCTCCTCGTCGCCTATTTTCACGGCTCTAACCGGACTGCCGATTATCTCGCTAACCCCCTCGCTGAACCTGAAGGAAACGCCGTGCTCCTCCATCTCCTTCTGGACGAGCTTGGCGGTGTCCTTGTCGAGCATCGTCGGCATGAGCCTGTCCATAAGCTCAACGACCAGAACCTCCATGCCAAGCTTGGCAAAAGCCTCAGCCCCTTCGAGACCTATTAAGCCAGCGCCGATGACGACGGCCCTCTTCGGCTTTCTCTCGGAGATGTAGGCCTTGATTTTGCGCACGTCGTCAAGACTCTTAAGGGTGAATACTCCCTCGTTCTCAACGCCCTTTATCGGCGGGACGAAGGCCTTTGAGCCAACCGCCAGAACGAGCTTGTCATAGGGAACCTCGCCATTATCGGTGACCACGACCTTCCTCTCGCGGTCTATGGCTTTAACCTCGGTGTTGAGGATGAGCTTTATCTTCTGCCTCTCGTAGAACTCGTTCGGGAAGACGATAACATCTTCGGGCTTCTCGATCGTTCCGCTGATGACGTGCGGCAGGGCGCAGGGGGAGTACTGCATGGTTTCCTCCTTTCCGATGACGATTATCTCGGCCTTCCTGTCGAGCTTGCGCATGAACAGCGCGAAGTTGCTTCCCGCTGTTCCAGAACCCACAACGACGATTTTCATGAGCACCACCGGAAGGGAGAAGGGCGAGGAGGTATAAAAAGTTGGCCGTGGTGTAAAAGGCTAGGGACTCACGGCTCAACAACAGTCCCGTTGTGCCTGCCCTTGACCACGTCAAAGAGGTGGTAGGCGTCCTTCTTGCCCACGATGTAGGTCTTTATCTTGCCGCGCTGGATGAACTTGGCGGCGAGGGCATCAACGACGCCGCTTCCTCCCGCTTTGCTCTCGGCCTGCATCGCTATCTCAACGAGCTGGTCGACGGTTATCCTGTCGAGCTTCCTCGCGTTCGGGTTCTTCCTCGGGTCGGAGTCGTAGACGCCGTCAACGTTGGTGACGACGACCAGAAGGTCGGCCTGCAGGTATTCGGCGAGCAGAGCGGCAACCGCGTCGGTGGTGTGGCCGGGGTGAGTTCCGCCCATTATCGGTATCTTCTTGAGCTGGATGACCTCCCAGGCCTTACGGAAGTCCTGGATTACGAAGGGATAGGCCTTCTCGCCGAGCGCCGCTATGAGGAGCATCGCGTTCGCGCGCGTGATGTGGATTCCGATGTAGTCCTTGAAGGTCTCGTTGGGCGTGAAGGTCTTCGCGGCCTTGATGTACTTCCTCGAAACCCTGCCGCCTCCAACTACCACCGCAACCTCGTGGTCCTCGCTTATCTTCACAAGCTCGTACGCTATCGCCTTGATGAAATCGATGTCAGGATCGTCCGGAACGAGAACCGAGCCGCCTATATCGAAGACTATCCTCATGATGACCCTCACGGTGCTAATCGAAGCCCCTTTATAACCTTTTTCTTGACTTGGGACTGTCAAACTCCGAAAACATTATCAACATTGAGAGCGAACCTATGCCGGTGTGAAAAATGGAGATCACCGTGCGGGTGCGCGTCCCGGAGGGAACCGACCGGAAAACAATCGGCGAGCTGGCCGAAATCTTCGCCCGGGCACAGGTCCTGAAATCTCTGGCGATGGGGAGAAAAAGCGTGGAGAGGGAAAAGGCCCCCTGGAGGGAACTCCGTGAGTACCTTGAGGAGTACCGCGACCTTAGTGGACAGTAGCGTATTGTTGAACCTGATTTTTGAGACTGAGCTGACGGAGAAGGCGCTGAGACTCATCTCGCTCTCAGAGTATCCCGCTGTTTCCGAGACCGTCATTGATGAATGCGTTTATGTAACTCTCAGAAGAAACGCTTCGAAGCTTGGGTCAGGAACATCCACGACCTCAAACGGTTCCTGAAAACTGGGCAAGGGAAAGCCCTCTTTCAGGAATCAACGGAGAAAGTGCTGTCCTTCATCGCCAGCTATCAAATGGAGGTCGTCAAAGACCCCGATATCTTTCTTGCACTCAGCATTGCCGAAAAATACGGCCTTTTACTCCACGACGCAAAGATAATAGGCTCCATGATTGAAAACGGAATAACCAAGCTTGCAACGCTTGATAAAGACTTCCGGGGAATCCCAATAATTGAGCTCCTCAAAGTGGAAGAATAAAAAGCTCAGCCTATCTGGAAGGCGCTCGTGCGGAGCTCGCCCCTCTCGAAGCGGTACGGGTCGTACCACTCCCAGTCGAGCGGAACCTTCGAGCGGCCCTTTGAGATCAGCTCGGCCATCGCCTCCCCAACGGCCGGCGCCATCATGAACCCGTGCCCGCTGAAGCCCGCCGCTATGTAGAAGTTGTCGAGGAGCCTTCCAATGGCAGGGTTGCTGTCCGGCGTCTTTGCGTAGAAGCCGGCCCACTGCCTGACAATGTGAGCGTAGCGAAGCGGCGGGGCGATTCTGACGGCATAGTCCAGAACTCCGCGCAGGAAGTCGTAGGTCGGCTCATAGTCGTCGAGGCTCTTGGCCTTGTGCTCTATCCCGGCACCGCAGATTATTCCGCCGTCCTCACCGTCCTGGATTATGTAGGCGTCGTTCCAGCTCGGCGGACAGACCAGCGGCTCGGCCTGTCCTGGCTCCAGCGGCTCGGTCTTGACGAGCTGGTGCTTGTATGCCGTGATGGGAACGAGGTCCCGCTTTAAGCCGGCCATCTCGTTGATGAGCGGCGCCCATGCGTTGGCCGCGTTCAGAACTGCGTCAACCTTAACGCTCTCGACCTTTCCGTTGTTCCGGAACTTCACGGCGGTTATGGTATCCCCCTCGCGCTCGAAGCCAACAACTTCCGTGTGCTCCCTCGCATCAACGCCAAGCTCTCTGGCACGGAATAGATAGGCAAAGAGGGTCTTGAAGGGGTTCGCCTTGCCGTCCTTCGGGTTCCAGGCTCCGGCCAAGAAGGGCTCGGTGTTGAGGATCGGCACTATCTCCTTCGCCTCGTCCATATCGATGAGCCTCGTAGGGACACCGAATTTGTTCTGGAGCTTTATGTTCGCCTTAAACGCCTCAACCTCATTCTCGCTCGTCGCGAGGAACAGGTAGCCGGTCTGCCTGAAGACGATGTCGCTCTCCAGCTCCACCTCAAGCTTCTCCCACCTCTCAACGGAGTGCTTCATCAGCCTGATGTTCGCCTCGTCCGTGAACTGGGCGCGGATTCCGGTGGCACAGCGGAAGGTCGAGCCGGAGCCGAAGTAGTTCTTCTCGAAGAGGATTACCTCCTCGCCGAGCTTCGCCAGTTCGTAGGCGGTGGCAACGCCTATTATCCCGCCGCCGATGATGGCTATTTTACTCATCGTCACCACCCACTATGACCTCTACGCGAACGGGCCTCGTAGGGACCCTGGCCTTCGGAAGCGGTATCTCCTCCTGCTTCTTTCCGGTCTTTCTGGCCAGTATGCCGAGGACTATTGGGATGCACGTCCTTCCCTGGCAGGGGCCCATTCCTATGCGGAGAAGCCTTTTAATCTCTTCAATGTCGGTGACGCCGGAATCGATGAGCGCCTCGACTTCCTCAACGGTGACGTCGTTACAGCGACAGACGATTTTCTTTCCGCTCATTCTCTCACCTCCACAGCCCTTGCTTGCGCAAGCGCTGGCGGAAAAGTTTTTACTATAAAACTCGCTCCAGCGGGTGTGAGAGCGTGACTCAATGCATTTCTTTGAGTGTTCGCACTTGGAATGCGCTCTTCGGACGCGGTAAGACTGCGAACTGCTCTGAAATCCTCGCTTTCCAATGGCTCTCTGGTCCAAGTACGCTGGACTTTCATTCTCTCACCACCTTAACCGCCCTGACGTCCCAGGCCAGCTCTATCGACACCTCGACGATGATTATCGGGGTATCGCCTTTGCTCTTCTCCCTCGGCACGACCGTGAGCACCTTCCCCTTTCCAACGGGCTCGCCGACCCTGTTGAGAAGAACGACTTCTTCACCTTTCTCTGGAACCGGAAGGAGCTCATGGGGCATCGTTATT
>JAMOTW010000114.1 GCA_027062125.1 Thermococcus sp. | reverse complement strand
GGTCCCGATGGAGGTGATGGAAACCGCCTACGCCTGTCCAACATACTTCGGAATGGCCGGGGCGCTGTGGGTGAGAAAAAGCTAAACGACTTCAAAGGGAATCTCTGAAAGCTCCCTGCTCCCCCTGAAGCGGACCTTCCTTATCTCTATCTTCCCTATCCCCCCGTCGTCTTGGTATGCCCTCTTTTGCACGCATTGACGTTCCAATCCCCAATGATCATGACCCTGAAAGCTACTCCCATTGAATAGGAAAGATGGCATAGGACGTCTGCGGAAGACTTATTAACGGTTGTGCCGTACTCAGCTTGGGTGTTGATATGAAAAGAATCGAGGAAATCGCGAAGGAACTGGGGGCCGAGATCCTCGAGATTGGAAGGCCAGTCAAGACCGTCGAGCAGGCCACGAGGGAGGCGGGCGTTGCCAGAAAGCAGGTTATAAAGTCGCTCGTCATCATAAGCGAAAGTGAGCCCCTTCTCGTCATAGTTGACGGCGAGTCGAGGG
This sequence comes from Thermococcus sp., assembly GCA_027062125.1. Classification (GTDB taxonomy): domain Archaea; phylum Methanobacteriota_B; class Thermococci; order Thermococcales; family Thermococcaceae; genus Thermococcus. The sequence continues at coordinate 1,084 of JAMOTW010000114.1, read as the reverse complement.
TCAGCCTGCCGAAGCTGGAAAAGAAATTCGGAAAGTGCAGGTTTGCAAAGCCAAAAGAGGTCAAGGAACTTACAGGCTACGAGGTCGGTGGCGTTCCTCCCATCGGCGTGCCGCTCAGGACGATAATCGACCCGCGGGTTCTGGAGAACGAGCACGTCATCGGCGGAGGAGGGGCCGTTGACAAACTCATCAGGATAAGGCCCGAGAGAATCGTCGAGTACCAGCGGGCGGAGGTAATGGACGTTAGGGAATAACCGGGTCAGGTTATCAACCCCACAGGTAAATTCAAACGGAGATTATCCAGCGGCGCTTGAATGTTTTTCAGTTCACTGAAGTCCCCACCGAATAATTCACGCCAGAAGCTTGCACCATTAAACAAAAACTGTTATAAATGCCAAAAACGATACACTAGTGCCTGGTTAAAAACTTTTGAGGTGGTCGAAATGGCCGAGAAGAGGAGAAAGAGGGTTCTCATTTTGGGCGCCGCTGGAAGGGACTTCCACAACTTCAACGTGTTCTTCAGGGACAACCCCGAGTACGAGGTCGTTGCCTTCACCGCCACTCAGATTCCGGACATCGAGGGCAGGCTCTACCCGCCCGAGCTCGCCGGTGAGCTCTACCCGAACGGAATACCGATATGGAGCGAGGACGACCTTGAGAAGATAATCAAGGAGCACGACATCGACATAGTCGTCTTCGCCTACTCCGACGTCTCCCACGAGCACGTCATGCACCTCGCCAGCAGGGCCCACAGCGCTGGTGCCGACTTCTGGCTCCTCGGCCCGAAGAGCACCATGCTCAAGTCCAGCAAGCCCGTCATAGCTGTTACCGCCGTCAGAACCGGCTGCGGAAAGAGCCAGACCAGCAGAAAGGTCGCTCAGATCCTTCAGGAGATGGGCTACAAGGTCGTCGCCATCAGGCACCCGATGCCCTACGGCGACCTCAGGAAGCAGGTCGTCCAGCGCTTCGCCAGCTACGAGGACCTCGACAAGCACGAGTGCACCATCGAGGAGAGGGAAGAGTACGAGCCCTACATCGACAGGGGCATGGTGGTTTACGCGGGCGTTGACTACGAGAAGATCCT
>JAMOTW010000113.1 GCA_027062125.1 Thermococcus sp. | reverse complement strand
CGAGGAGGCCCAGGAGAAGCTTCCCCTCAACCAGTGGATGTATCCAGTGAACAGGAACGTCCAGGTTCCGGACGTCTTCAAGTATGCGGTTCAGGTTGACAAGCCCGTCACCGTTGACCCCAAGGCGATAGAGGAGAACTACGACACCTGGCTCAAGCAGTGGACCCAGCTCATGGTCGAGGGCAAGAGCCCGGAGGAGATAACCGGAACCGAAACGAGCACCACATCGCTCGCCGATGAGGGCGGCATCTGCGGGCCGGGAATTATCGTCGGTCTCGCGCTCCTGCCGGTTCTGCTCAGGAGGCGGTGAGTTTCTTCCCTCTTTTGTCTCTTTCCGTTCAGACGTTAGAATGGGGGTTTTGAGAAATGGCGGGCCCGGCGGGATTCGAACCCGCGACCTCCGGCTTAGAAGGCCGGCGCCCTATCCTGCTAGGCTACGGGCCCTCGGGCTAATGGTCTTGGGGGAGTTTTATAAAAGTTGTGGTGGAAGCAGGCTCACGGATACAGCCTGCTCGGCGTCCTCGGGAAGAGCGTGGCCCATCTCACGTGGTCGAGCTTGAGAACCCACGCGACGAGCCTCTCAAGGCCGAGGCCGAAGCCGCTGTGCGGGACGCTGCCGTACTTCCTGAGGTCGAGGTACCACTCGTAGTCCTTCGGGTCCATTCCCTCGTCGAGGATCCTCTGGACGAGCTTGTCGTAGTCGTCCTCACGCTGGGAACCGCCGATGATCTCGCCGTACCCCTCGGGCGCGAGCATGTCCGCGGCGAGAACCTTGCGCGGGTCCTCCGGGTCCTCCTTCATATAGAACGCCTTAATGCCCTTTGGATAGCCGTAGACGAAGAATGGGGCCTCGAACTCCTGGGTCAGGATTCTCTCCTCGTCGGCGCCCATGTCCTCTCCCCACTCTATCTCGACGCCCTTACTCTGGAGTATATCAATCGCCTCGTCGTAGCTCACCCTCGGGAAGGGCGGAACCGCGTTCTTGAGGGTGGTTAGGTCCTTTCTGAAGGTCTCAATCTCGCTCCTCCTGAGCTCCAGCGTGCGCTGAACCATGTAGCTTACCAGCTCCTCCTCAACCTTCATGATGTCCCAGAGGTCCATCCACGCGGCCTCAAGCTCGAGGTGCCAGAACTCGGTGAGGTGCCTCCTCGTCCTGCTCTTCTCGGCCCTGAAGCTCGGGGTGAGTGACCAGACCTTTTCGAGGCCGAAGATGGCCGCCTCGAGGTAGAGCTGGGCTGACTGGCTGAGGTAGGCGGTCTTGTCGAAGTATTTGAGCTTGAAGAGCGTCGCCCCTCCCTCGACGGCACCGGTGACGAGTATCGGCGGGAAGACCTCGTACCAGCCGTCCTGGAGGAGCCACTCCCTAGCTGCTTGCATCATCGTTGCCTTGACCTTCATTATCGCGGCGACTTTGGGTGAGTGAAGGTGGAGGTGCCTGACGTCGAGGAGGAACTCCTCGCTCGCGTCCTTCGTTATCGGGAAGAAGTCCACGTTCTGGACGACCTCTATCTTGTCCGCCTGAACCTCGACGCCTGTTGGGGCGCGGGGGTCGGCCTTGACGGTTCCCTCGATGATGACGCTCGATTCT
>JAMOTW010000112.1 GCA_027062125.1 Thermococcus sp. | reverse complement strand
CTCTTTTTGTTTTGCCCTTTCACTTTTTGAGTTCCGGAGGTGAAAGCGATGGAAGAGCAAACTCCAGTGCTCGAGATGAGGGACATCGTGAAGATATATCCCGACGGCACAAAGGCCCTCAAGGGAGTTACGATCAAAGTTTACGAGGGCGAGATCCTTGGTCTTCTCGGCGAAAACGGTGCCGGAAAAACAACGCTCATGAAGATTCTCTTTGGAATGCTCAGGCCCACGAAGGGCAAGATCTTCCTCAGGGGTAAAGAGGTCCGCTTCAAGAGTCCCGCAGACGCGATAGCGAACGGGATAGGAATGGTTCACCAGCACTTCACGCTCGTCGAGGTCTTCAACGCACTGGAGAACATAATCCTCGGAATGGAGGGACACGGCCTTCTCTCGAAGATCGACGTCGAGAATGCGAGGAAGAAGCTCCAGAAACTGATGGACGAGCTCAACTTCCAGGTTCCCCTAGACGTCCCCGTCGAGAACCTCCCCGTCGGCGTTCAGCAGAGGATAGAGATCCTCAAGATGCTCTACCGCGACGTTGACATACTAATCCTCGACGAGCCGACGGCTGTCCTCACGCCGATAGAGGTCAAGGAGCTCTTCGCGGTTCTCAGGAAGCTAAAAGCCCAGGGGAAAACGATAATCTTCATCAGCCACAAGCTCAACGAGGTAATGGAGATAACCGACCGCGTCACAGTCATAAGGAAGGGAGAAGTCATAGGAACCGTCAAAACGAGTGAGGCAACACCCCAGCTCCTCGCGAGGATGATGGTGGGCAGGGACGTCGTGCTGAGGATCGAGAAGCCCCCCAAGGAGCCAGGCGAGGTAATCTTCCGCGTTGAGGACCTCTGGGTGAAGGGAGACAGGGGAGAGGATGCCGTCAGGGGACTTACCTTCGAAGTCCGCGCGGGTGAGATATTCGGAATAGCTGGCGTGGAAGGCAACGGTCAGAGCGAGCTCATAGAGGCCATAGCAGGCCTGAGAAAGATCGAAAAGGGTAAAGTTTACCTCAAGGGCATCGACGTTACAGGAAAAAGGCCGAGGGATCTCTACGATATGGGAGTGGCGCACATCCCCGAGGACAGGACGCACATGGGCCTAATCCTTGAGATGACGGTGATGGAGAACTCAATCCTAGGAATGCACTGGAGGGAGGAGTTCTCCAAGGGACCGCTCATCGACTGGAATAAAGTTGAGGAGCACGCGAAGAGGCTCATAGACGAGTTCGAGATAAGCGCCCCCGGAACCAAGGCCCCGGTGAAGAGTCTGAGCGGCGGAAACCAGCAGAAGCTCATCGTTGCTAGGGAGGTCAGCAAAAAGCCGGAGTTTATCATAGCGGCCCAGCCGACGCGCGGCGTTGACGTGGCTTCGACAGAATACATCAGGAACTACCTCGTCAAGCTGAGGAACGAGGACAAAGCAGTTTTACTCGTCTCGGCCGACCTGGATGAGGTTCTTCAGCTCAGCGACAGGATGGCGATAATGTACGAAGGCCAGTTCATGGGAATAGTCAAGCCCGACGAGGTTACCGAGGAGCAGATTGGTCTCATGATGGGAGGTGTTAAGGGTGAACCTCAAAAATGAGCTCAG
>JAMOTW010000111.1 GCA_027062125.1 Thermococcus sp. | reverse complement strand
CAAGGCCGCGGTAGACGACGAAGGATGCGAGTACCCAGAATATCGCGGCTCCAACTGTGTCGGTGACGCCAAAGAGGCTCGCGAAGACGCTTCCCATTCCGGCTATGTACGCCAGGAGCGCACCGAAACTCATTATGAAGATGCTCAGGTACATCAGCCAGCCACCGGCCTTTCCAAGGGTCCTGTTGGCGATGGTGCTCATCTGCGCCCCGCCCATCTCCGCGGAGAACTTCAGCACGATAAAGGCCGTCGCGAGCATGAGGAGCATGACCCCGAAGAGAACCGCCATTGCCGGAACCAGGCCAACTTTGCTAGCCGCGTACGGCAGGCCCAGCACTCCGGCGCCGATCTGGGTTCCCACCAGTATTGCCAGCGCCTCGTTCTTCGAGATGTGGGCCTTTTCAACCCGTATCATGCTCGTCCTTATCGCCGCGACGCCCTTTCGCTTCCTCATGAGCTGAATCAGCGCGGCCTTCCTTCTGAGCTTCTTCCTCCTCGCGAGTGCCACTCTCTCGGCGTAATAACGCCCGTGTGAAGTGGTGACCTTTTTCCTTGGGGTTCCATCCGTTATGGGCATTCTCTCACCCCCCTGTTTTCGCAGATGTGTTCATGGATACAATTTAAACCCTCCCACGGAAACATGAAGTTCGTTTCAAAGATTCTTCGGTGGGAAGCCCAGGAACCTCTCAACCTCGGGCAGGATTTTTAAGGATGGCCGAGTAGGTGTGAACATGATAGAGGAGGCAGCCAAACTGCTGGCCTGGTCAAGGTTTGCGATTGCTTTTACGGGTGCTGGAATAAGCGCCGAGAGCGGCGTTCCTACGTTCAGGGGCTTCAACGGGCTGTGGAAGAAGCACAGGCCGGAGGAGCTCGCAACGCCTGAGGCCTTTCGAAAGGATCCATACCTCGTCTGGGAGTTCTACAAGTGGCGCATGGACCTGATACGGAAGGCCAAGCCAAACAGGGCACATTACGCGCTGGCGGAGCTTGAGGAGATGGGTATTCTGAAGGCCGTCATCACCCAGAACGTTGACGACCTCCATCGGGAGGCTGGAACGAGGAACCTCATCGAGCTTCACGGCAACATCTTCAGGGTCAGGTGCACCTCCTGCGGTTACGGTGAGTACCTCAAGGAGAGCGGAAGGCTGGAGGAGTTTCTCCGGGAGAAAGACCTTCCCAAGTGCCCGGACTGCGGCTCCCTTCTGCGGCCCGATGTCGTGTGGTTTGGAGAACCGCTCCCGAGGAAAGCCCTCGAGGAGGCATTCAAACTCGCAGAGAGGGCAGACCTCGTCCTCGTCATAGGCACGAGCGGCGTCGTCTATCCGGCCGCGTACATTCCACAGATAGTGAAGGAGACCGGCGGGCGGGTCATCGAGATCAACCCCGAGGAGAGCGGAATAACGCCCATAGCGGACGTTTTCCTGCGCTGTCCGGCGGGAGAGGCAATGGAGAAGCTGATGGAAAGGGTAAGGGGGCTGGTGTAATGGAAAGGAAGGTTCTGCTCATAGGCTTCAGCCCGGCCGAGGTGGATGCCGTCAGGGGCTCCCTAATGGGATTGGACGTCTTTGAGGTTCCAGAATACTGCAGGGACTGGGTTGTGAGCGAGGTGGTGACAAAGGCCGGGGAGCTGAGCGGCTCCAGCAACTGGCACCTCCGGAAGTTCGTTATAATGCACGGCCTCGACAACGAGACGCTGAAGGAGGTAATCCGCTCCGTCAAGTCCCTCAACCTGGGCAGGGTCATCTTTGCAACGACAACCGAGACCTCCCTCACCTGGAGGCTTGAAGACCTGCTCAACGAGCTGATGGCGGAGGACGAGTACTTCAAGGCCGCGCGCTGGGCTCGTGAGGAGGCGGAAAAGAGGAAGGTCCCTTTCCTCGACATCGGGAAGGGTTAAATATCTTGAACGAGTAGACTGCGGTGGGTGAAGGGATGATAAAGGTCGTGTTCTTTGACCTGGACGACACGCTCGTGGACACGAGCAGGCTGGCGGAGATGGCGAGAAAGAACGCGATAGAGAACATGATACGGCACGGTCTCCCCGTTGACTTTGATACCGCCTATCAGGAGCTGCTCGAACTGATAAACGAGTACGGGAGCAACTTCGGCAGGCACTTCGACTACCTGCTCAGGCGCCTCGACCTGCCCAGCAATCCCAAATGGATAGCCGCCGGCGTCATAGCGTACCACAACACGAAGTTCGCCTACCTGAAGAGCGTCCGCGGTGCCAGGCGGCTCCTGCTTGAGCTGAAGAAGTCGGGCTATAAGCTCGGCATAATCACCGACGGCGACCCGATAAAGCAGTGGGAAAAAATCCTCCGGCTTGAGCTCGATGCGTACTTCGACGAGGTTCTCATCTCGGACCACCTCGGCGTCAAAAAGCCCCACAGGAAGATATTCGAGAAGGCCCTGAGGAAGATGAAAGTGGAGCCCGACGAAGCCATAATGGTCGGCGATAGACTCTACTCGGACATATACGGGGCAAAGCAGGTTGGTATGAGGACGGTATGGTTTAAATATGGAAAGTACGCCAACAGGGAGCTGGAGTACCAGGAATACGCGGACTTCACGATACGCTCTCTGGAGGAGCTTCCAGGAATACTGAGGGGGTTGAAGCTTGAGGAAGAAAGCGAAGGCGGTTCAGATAAGGAAGTTCATGCTGATTGACTCCTCCTACAAGTCGAGGATTCTGAGAGGGGACAAGGTTACCACGATACGCTACGGGGACTACGAAGCGAAGCCCGGCAGCGAAATCTACCTCGTGATAACCCCGAGCGACACGGCAATAGCGAAGGCCAGGATAACCCGGGTTGAGAAGAAAAAGGTCAAGGAGCTCACCAACGAGGATGCAAGGCTCGACGGTTTCTCCGATGTTAAAGAACTCCTCCGTGAGCTGAGCAGGATATACGGCGAGCTCTACGGGGACGACGAGGTCATCGTCATAGGGTTTGAAGTTATAAAGCGCTTTGAGGACGGGATTCCCCTCAAATGGCTCAAGGGCCTGAACTACCGCGAGCCGGCTGAAATAGCGCGCCTCTACCTCGAGAACCGGGAAAAGCTCAACCTCAACCGCGAGACGGACTTCATAATGCGCCGCATCTACAACGAGGGCCTCGGGAGGGCCGTGAGAACCTTCGGGCCAAAGAGGGTCCAGGGGGCGCTCCTCAAGACCTACCACGCCCTCTACGCGGCGGGGGTAATCTGAGTCGTGAGGGAAAAGCTTTTTTACGGCGTCATCTTTCTTTAAACGCCATGGAGAAGGCTAAGTTCGACGCCAAATTCACCGCACTCACGGCCGGAGTTTTCATCGTTCTGGTTCTCCAGGCTACAGGTTTAATCTACGGAATAAACGAGTGGGTTAATTCGCAGCTTCCCCTCGTGGATACGTCCATCATGCACTTCCTGACGGGGCTCGGAGGGTGGGCACCCCTTGCCCTCTTCTTTTCTCTGGCTACTCTTAGCGAACACAGGCACGGCGGCGTCACGGTTCGCACTGCTGCCTTCCTTCTCGCGGTGGCCTTTGGCCTTGCCGCCGTTGGGGCACTCAAGCTCATCTTTGCCGAGCCAAGGCCGAGGCCCTACGAACCGGGCATAGGAGGCTACGCCTTCCCCTCGGGCCACACCTTCAGGGCGGCGATAATAGCGGCCTACGGCGCGGACAGGTGGAGGAAGTACGCCCCAGCCTTCTGGGCGTACGCCGTTGGAATAGCCCTCACGAGGCTCCTCCTCCACGTTCACTGGTTCGGCGACGTGCTCTTCAGCCTCCTCTTTGCCCCCTGGCTCTACCTCCTGCTCAAATCACTCCTCGGAGGGAAGTTCGAATGAACGGCTTCATCGAGGTGTTCCTCCTCTCGCTGATTCCAACCTTTGAGGGGCGCTATGCGATAGTTTACGGCATAGGCAGGGGCTATCCCCTGTGGGAGACGCTTTTGGCCGCTTCCCTTGGCGTTCTGCTCCTCTCGCTGGTTCTTCCGGCGGCCCTTCCATACATAGACAGGCTGATGCTCTGGCTTGAGGGAACCTTTCTGAGAAAGGTGGCCCACCTCTACCTCTACTACGTCGAGCGCGTTCGGAGAAAGGCCCACCCCTACGTTGAGAAGTGGGGCTTCATCGGGCTGACGATATTCGTGGCGATACCGCTCCCCGGGACGGGCGTCTGGACCGGAGCTTTAGCGGCCTACCTCCTCGCTATAGAGAAGAGGCAGACGGTTCCAGCTTTAATCCTCGGCGGGCTTTTGAGCATGGCGATAACCCTGCTGCCGGCTCTGGGGCTGTTTGGATAGAAAGGAAACGGTCAGAGTTTCCGGGCAATAACCACCGCAACAGCCACGAGTGCGATGCCGCCGAATATGTATACCACTGTGCCCGAGATGGGGAATCTCCTGGAATTCCCGTTGGTGGGATTCCCTTGGGGGATATCCTCATGGTTCTTTATCCGGGGGTCAAGCGTGTACCTCCTACCGCTCAAATCTGTGAGGGTCACAGAAATAACCCCACTATCTCCTCCCTTTACCCTGACCGTGGTTCTGTAATCCCTGAAGCCTTCCTTTTTGAAGATCAGGGTGTGAGTTCCGGGTATTAGGGTGATGTTGCAGGGAGTTATGCAAGCGGTGGGATTCCCGTCGATGTAGAGGTGGGCCCCCTCTGGAACGGATACCACCTCAAACTTCGGGTACGGTGAAAGCGTGAGGTTTAGGACTAATCGCTCTCCCGGTGCGAGGACCACTCTCCTGCTCTCCTCAACAAAGCCGTCAGCGCTCCCTGTGATTTCGTGCTCTCCTGGAGTTACGTTCAGAACGCATTTTCCAGCACACACGGTTTTGCCGTCTATGGCCACCTTTGCGTTTTCGGGGTACGTCGTTATAATGAGTGTTGAGTTCCGGAGGGTGTCGTTTTCTTCATTCTCCCGATTTTCTTCTGCCCCGTGGCTGACCTCAGATGTGCTTTCCAGTCCGTTGGGAAGGTTCCTGTACTCTGGAGGGAGACCGTAGACAATCTTCAGCGATATCGCCTGAGTTAGCGCGGTGAAGTTAACGCCAATCTCGGCTTTGTTCATAGAGGGATTCACGATAAAGCTGATACGGGGAGCGAGTCCCTCAGTGATGGTAACGTTGGAGGCGAGTGTTATGTTGTACTCTGGAATCGGGTCGAGCCTGAAGTCCACGCGCCTGCCGTTCATATCAAAGCCGTATCCTTGGGTAACGTTGGTTATTATCGGCACGAACAGCTTTATGGGCGTTCTCAGCACGTTATAGCTGGCGCCGAAGACCAGAACGGCCGAGTCCCTGGGGTGGGAGTCTATTTCAATTTTCCTGTACTCTGGGACGTAGGTCGTCCAGTTGAGAAAATGACCGATTGATGCCCATCCATCCTCTACCCCGTACATCTCCACGAGGTAGTACTCCCCACAGATTTCAACGGGAGTTTCGTTGGGCAGGAGGAAGTAGCCATCTCCGTTGGGGTCCTTCATGAGTTCAAACACCAGTCCGTGTCCGTCTATCGGGCCGTAGGTTGCCACCATACATTCAAGGGCGGGTTCTGAGCCTTTGAGTTTTGGGGGAAGGCTGATGGGTGGACCGAACTGCACTTCAATGGCTCTGGCCCCTCTGGTCAATATGGATTCCTCTATTCTCTCACCTTTCACCTCCACTATTGTGGTCAACCCCTCTTTGATCAGAACCGGGATTCTTACCCTCAACCCGTTTATCTCCATAATAAGGGTGTAGTTCTCACCCTCTTTTGATGCGGGGAGCTCCACCCACGCCGGTGCTGTGAAGTTTATCCGTTCTTCCACGATGAAAACACTTGCCCCGGAATCCGAGTCCACGACCAATAGGCCGTAACCGCTTTTCGGAAGCGCACTAACACTCCCAGTCGCGATGGAGAGCAGGAACATCATGCTGATGAGGACTGCGGTCTTTTTCATTACCCTCACCTCACAGGGGGAAAGTCTTTTCCAGCAATGGATAGACGTCCTCCGGAGAACCCGCGGCCTGGACCCTTCCCGCGGCTATTAAAACAGCGTAATCTGCTATTTCCATGAAGGGGCGCCAGATGTGGGAGATTACTACAAGGTTCAGGCCGTTCTTGTGTTCTTCCCTTATAACCTCCATTACATCCCTCATGCCTTTTAGGTCGAGATTGGCCAGCGGCTCGTCGAGGAACACCACTTCCGG
>JAMOTW010000110.1 GCA_027062125.1 Thermococcus sp. | reverse complement strand
GGGGCACTCCTCGTCTTCCTCGGCCTCCTCCTGCTTCTGCGGCAGTTCGAGCCGGCGTTTCTCGAACCCCTGAAGCCCTACGCGCCCTACATCAAGGACGCCTTCTGGGGCGTGACGCTCATAGCGTTCGGCCTCTACATGATGCTCAGGAGAACCGCGAGGAGGGTCGTTCTGGCCCTCTACCTGATCTATCTGCTGCTCTACCTGGTGGTGTGAATGGAGAGGTTTAAGATAGTCCGCGCTTTCATCCTCGGCCCGCTCTTAGAGGCTACTATTCCAAAGCCCGGCAATGTGAACCGCTACCGCGACTTCGACGACCTCACCCTCTACAACTTCCTCTTCGCGGACACGGCGGTTGTCGGGGTCTACTACGAGGCCATCAAAACGGCCGAGCTTCTTCGGAAGGGGATTCTGAGCTTCAACGAGGCTGGAATCGGGGAGCTGATAAAGCGCGCCGTCCAGGCGTCGAGAGAAAGCCAGGACGCCAACCCCAACTTCGGCGTCATAGCGCTCTCCGTCCCGCTCATCATGGGCACGGTTCTGGGCAGGAACATGCTCGACGCGAGGGAGAAGGCGAGGCTCCTGATAGAGGAATCCACCGTGAGGGACAGCATGGAGTTTTACAGGGCGATAAGGATAGCCAACCCCAAGGGAATCCCCGGCGGGGTCAAGTACGACGTCTACTCCGACGACTCCTTCAGGGAGCTCTTCAGGGACGAGATAAACCTTGCCAGACTCGCCGAAATGAGCTGCGAACGGGAGCTTATATTCTGCGAGTGGCTGAACGGGTACGAGCTGAGCTACTCCACCTTCGGCAGACTCTACGAGCTGATAAAGGGACTCCCCCTTGAGGAGGCCGTTGTCACCGCCTTCATCGAGCTTCTGGCTAAAAAAGAGGACACGCTGATAGCCAGAAAGGCAGGAAGGAAAGAGGCGGAGATCGTCAGGGGGAAGGCCGCGGAGGTCCTCGAGGGCAGGCTCTCCCTGGATGAGTTCGACGCGTTCATGAGGGAGCGGGGCGATTTGAGAAACCCCGGAAGCCTGGCAGATATAATGGCGGTATCGCTGGCCCTGCTCGTTCTACGGGGGCTTAGAATGGAAATCAGAGACGGAAAGGTCTGGGGGGTCATAGGACGACCCTGAACCTCTTCGCCCCGCCGAGACCGAGGCCGAGGGACTTGCTGTCTATGACGACGGCATCGCCCTCGAGCTCTTCCACGACCCTTACCGTCAGTCCCGAGAGCTCAAAGACCTCTTCCTCGTCGCCGAACTCCTCGTTCACCTGCTCCCTCACGAACTCGTAGGCCTTCCTCCCGAGCAGAACCACGTCCGGCTCGTAGCCGTCGAGCTTGAGCTCGTTGGCCTTCTCTTCAACCGAGCTGAGAACCCTTATCAGGTCGCCGCGCATCTCGAACACCACTATCGATTGGGCTTGCGAACTAAAAAATGTGCCGGTTGGGGGACCTCCGGTGAAGGGGAGAGGAAAAACGGCGTTGACGGGGCTTTAAATCCCAAAGGCCCCCTTGATTCCGTTGATTATCATCTGCACGGCCATCGAGGTCAGTATCAGACCCATCATCCTCGTCATAACCTTGATGCCGACCCTTCCGAGCTTCTTCTGTATCCTGTTCGAGGAGCAGAGGATCAGCCAGACGGTCAGCCCTATCGCCACGATGCTCGTTATAACGGTGGCCTTCTCGGAAACGTGGCCGCTCTTGGCCATGTAGAGCATTACCGTCGTTATCGCGCCCGGGCCAGAAATGAGCGGTATCGCGAGCGGTATTATCGCCACCTCCTCCAGCGTGACCACTTCCTCGCTGAACTCCTCCGTTTCCTCCTTGCTTATCTTGACCGTCGAGAGCTTTCCCGAGAGCATCTCCATCGCCATCTTGAAGAGCAGTATGCCGCCGGCTATGGCGAAGGCGTCGACGCTCGAGCCGAAGAACTTGAATATCCACTCCCCTATGAGGGCGAAGGTGACGAGCGTTATAACAACGGTCAAGGCGGTTTTCGTCGCTATCTCGCGCCTCTCGCTCCAGCTGAGGTCGTGGGTAACGCTCAGGAACACCGGGACGGCTCCAACCGGGTTCGTTATCGCGAACAGTCCGCCGTAGAGCAGCACGAAGTACTTGAGGTACTCTATCACGCGACCACCCGTTCCGGCCGGAAAAGAAGGGGTTAAAAAGTTAATCCATCACCCGTCCCGAATGATCTCGAAGGAGTAGGTCAGCTCCGCCCCGCTGAGCTTCACGTGGGCACTCGCGGAGCAGTACTTGTCCTGGCTCAGCTCTATCGCCCTCTTAGCTTTCTCCTCCTTCACGTCGCCGTAGATTCTGTAGTGCAGGTGCACCTTATCGTAAATTCTCGGGTGCTCCTCGCGCCTCTCGCCGCTTATCTCGACCTCCAGCCCCTCGATCGGCTCGCGCATCTTCTGGAGTATCATGACCACGTCGTAGGCGGTGCATCCGGCGACGCTCAGAAGAAGGAGCTTCATGGGGCTTATGCCACCCTCCCCGAGGATGACGGAACAGCTGTCGCTCTCTATCCTCCCGATGAACTGGTAATCCTTAAACCACTCGACCCTTCCCTTGACCGGTTTGGACATATCTTAACCACCACTCCCAGTCCGGGAAGGGATTTAAAGGGGTTTCCCAAACCACTGGTGATGTACATAAGACCCTTCGATCCCTGGAAGGCGGAGCTCTGCACCTGCCCATTCAAGTACACGCTGAACGTCTACACGGGCTGCGACCACGCCTGCGTCTACTGCTACATAACGAGCTACATCCCGAACGCTTTTCGGGTAAGAACTAAAGAGAACCTTCTGCCAAAGCTCGAGAGGGAGCTTAGAAAGTTCGACAGGCGCTACATCATAGCGCTCTCCTACTCCTCCGATCCATACCCGACCATCGAGCGGGAGCTGGGAATAACGCGGAAGGTGCTTGAGCTCTTCAAACGCTACGGCGTCCGCTGTCTGCTCCTCACGAAGTCGGATATCTTCGAGCGCGACATCGATATTCTAAGCGAGCTGAAGTGCGCCGTCGGGATAACCGTAACGACCATGGACGAGAGAAAGGCGAGACTCCTAGAACCAAACGCGCCATCTCCAAAGGCTAGAGTCAGAGCGCTTAAGAAGGCGAAGGAAGCCGGCATTCCAGTGTACGCGCGCATAGACCCGATAATCCCGTTCTACACGTGGGAGGACTTCGATGAGACCCTCGACGCCCTGAGCTTCGTGAGCCACATCACAGTTTCCACGCTCAAGCTTCGGCCGGATTCAAAGAGGAGAATGTTCGCCAAGTTTCCGGGGCTGATGGAGAGGCTGTGGCCGCTCTACGAGAGGGGTGAGAGGATAGGGGGCTACTACTACCTTCCACAGGAGCTCCGCTTCGAAATCCTCCGGGAAGCGGAGAGAAAAATTTTAGAAAAAGGAATCACGTTTGGGTCGTGTCGTGAAGGCTATCGATCTTTTCCAAGCTGCGATGGCTCTCATCTGGTTCCGCGGTAGGCTCGTTCTCTGGGCTTTCCCCTGCCAGCTCCTCGCGCACCTCTGCCTCTATCTCCACCCGCTCCATCTCAAGCTTCCTGGCCCTGTACTCTGATGCCGCCCTAACAAAGGCCTCGTAGAGCCTCTCCATCTCGGGGAGGTACTCGGGCTGCCACTGGACGCCTATTATGAAGCTCCCGCTTTCATCGGAGCCCTCAATGGCCTCTATGAGCCCGTCCACGGAGTAGGCGGCAGGCCGGAGACCTTCGCCGACCCTCTTGACGGCCTGGTGGTGGAAGCTGTTCACCCTGACGTAGACCTCGTTCGTGCCCTCGATGTCCAGCTCCTCTTTGAGAATATCGTAGAGCCTCGAGCTCGTCTTTATCCTAACGCCGTGGACGCGCTGGGAGGGTCCTATCAACCTGAGCTCCCAGTCGTGCTTTATCGCCTTCGGAATCTCGCCTATGTCTTGGTAGAGGGTTCCCCCAAGGGCGACGTTTATCACCTGCATGCCCCTGCAGATTCCGAGTATCGGAACGCCCCTCTCAACGGCCTTTCTCACAAGGCTTATCTCGAACTCGTCACGGTCAACATCGACGTACTTGATGGCACCGGAGGGATCCTCCCCGTAGAAGTGGGGGTGAACGTCGGGTCCCTCTATGAGGAGTATTCCATCGACGTGCTCCAGAACTTCGTCTGGTGAGGCGGCGGTGTTGAAAACCGCGGGGATTCCGCCGGCCGCCGCGATCTTCTCGATGTGGGTTCTGTCCAGAAACAGCCTGTTCCTCGAGTGGTCAACCTGGCCGATTATACCGATCAGCGGTTTCATGACTATCACCTTAACCGGAGTTATAAGTAGGAGATAAAAAGCTTTGCGAAAGGAAAAGAAGAGTGGTCAGCCCTTGAGGGCCTTCATCTCTCCCTCTATGACCTCGGCGAGCCTCTTGACGCCCTCGCGTATCTTCTCTTCGGGTACGTAGGTGAAGTTCAGGCGCATCGTGTTCTTGACGTCGCGGTGGGCGAAGAAGGCCTCACCCGGCACGTAGGCGACTCCCTTCGAGACTGCCTTCTCCATCATAAGTTTGGTGTCTATGCCCTCCGGCAGGGTGACCCAGATGAACATCCCTCCGTCGGGTTTCGTCCACTCAACCCCCTCGGGCATGTACTCCTCGAGGGCCTCGAGCATTGCATCCCTGCGCGGCTTGTAGAACTCTATTATCTTCGGTATGTGCCTGTCGAGGTAGCCGTTCTCAACGAACTTCCAGGCTATGACCTGGGCGAGGGTGTTGGCGCAGAGGTCAACGGCCTGCTTGGCTATCTCCATCTTCCTTATGAAGTGCGGGTGTGCGGCGACCCAGCCGAGGCGGAAGCCCGGAGCGAGTATCTTCGAGAAGGTTCCGAGGTAGATGACGCGTCCCTCGTCGTCGAAGTGCTTTATCGGTGGCACGGGCTCGCCGGAGTAGCGGAGCTCGCTGTACGGGCCGTCCTCGACGATGAGGAAGTCGTACTCCCTGGCGAGCTCAACGAGGCGCTCCCTTCTCTCAACGCTCATCGTAACGCCCATCGGGTTCTGGAAGGTCGAGACGGTGTAGACGAACTTTATCTTCTTGCCCTCGGCGGTGAGCTTCCTGAGCTTCTCCTCGAGGAGGTCGATCCTCATTCCGTCGTGATCCATCGGTATGCTGATGAATTCCGGACCGTAGTACTTGAACGCGTTCAGCGCCGCGAGGTAGGTCGGTCCCTCGACGACTACCAGGTCGCCGGGGTTGATGAAGGTTCTTCCGATGAGGTCGAGGGCCTGCTGGCTTCCTGCGACCATCATTATCTCGACCTTGCTGGTCGGGATGCCGTAACGCTTCTCCATCCAGTCGGCTAGGGCGAGGCGGAGAGGGGTGAATCCCTTGGTGGTCCCGTACTGCAAAGCCTTGTCGGCGTGGTGGGTGAGCACCTCCTGGGATATCCTCTTTATGTCCTCGACCGGGAAGGTCTCGGGAGCGGGAAGGCCGCCGGCAAGGGAGATAACGTCGGAGCTCTCGACGAGCTTGAGCAGCTCCCTAATCTCGGAAGCCTTCATGGCCTTGGCCTTGTCTGAGAAGTACGTTTCAAAGTCCAGTGAACCTGAACCCAGCTTGCGCATGAGTTTTTCCTCCACTTCCGTTCCCCCCATTTGAATGCACATTTTTGAGCACGTAACCAATTATATACATGTGGGATTAGCGGCGATTGGTTATAAATCTTTCTGCAATGGTCGTTAGGAGGGTTTACAATAGTAAAGTCAAAGCAGGGGGTATTTTTAAGAACATCAAAGAACATTCGGGAGCACCGGTGCACACAAAAAGCTCTATAAACCCTCCCGACATAATCAGGGGTTACCAGAGAGGGGTGATAGCGATGCCAGTAGTGAAGGAAGTGCTTGAGATTGCGGAGGAGATTAAGGACATGAGGATAAGGGGGGCTGGTAAGATAGCCCGTTCAGCCGCCTACGCCCTCCAGCTCCAGGCGGAGAAGAGCAGGGCGACGAACGTCGATGACTTTTGGAACGAGATGAAGCAGGCGGCGAAGATACTCTACGAGACGAGGCCGACGGCCGTTTCCCTGCCGAACGCGCTCCGTTACGTCATGCATCGCGGGAAGGTTGCCTACGCCAGCGGCGCCGACCTGGAGCAGCTCAAGTTCATCGTGATAAACGCCGCCAAGGAGTTCATCTACAACTCGGAGAAGGCCCTCGAGAGGATCGGCGAGTTCGGGGCGAAACGCATAGAGGACGGGGACGTCATAATGACACACTGCCACAGCAAGGCCGCCCTGAGCGTCATGAAGAGGGCGTGGGACATGGGCAAGGACATAAAGGTCATCGTTACCGAGACGAGGCCCAAGTGGCAGGGCAAGATTACCGCGAAGGAGCTGGCTGAATACGGCATCCCGGTCATCTACGTCGTCGACAGCGCCGCGAGGCACTACATGAAGATGACCG